>CAJYHD010000392.1 GCA_913773715.1 uncultured Sphingobium sp. | reverse complement strand
CTGTCGTTCGCAATCGAACGGATTATTCCGCCTTGGCAGCAGCCTTCTTGGGAGCAGCCTTCTTCTTGGGCTTCTCTTCCATCGCGGCTTCGGCCTCTACGGCCTCGTCCTTCTTGGCAGCAACCTTCTTGGCGGCGGGCTTCTTTGCAGGCGCTTCCTCGGTAGCCGGAGCAGCCTCTTCAGCAGCCTCGGCCTTCTTCTTGGCAGCCGCCTTCTTCGCCTTGGGCTTTTCGTCATGATCGTGATCATGACCACAGTCGGGACCATGGACGTGCGGCTTCAGGTCGCCATCCTCGGCTTCGATCGCGGCTTCCAGTTCCTCACGGCTGACTGCGCGGTCGGTGATTTCGGCCTTCTCGAACAGAAAGTCGACGACCTTGTCTTCATAGAGCGGCGCGCGAAGCTGCGCGGCGGCCATCGGGTCCTGACGCACATATTGCACGAAGCGCTCGCGATCCTGCGGGCCGTACTGCTGCGCGGCCTGAAGGATCAGGCGGTTCATTTCCTGATCTGACACGGTGACGCCATTGGCCTGACCGATTTCGGAAAGGAGCAGGCCCAGGCGGACGCGACGCACGGCGATCGCGCGATAATCGTCCTTCTCGGCTTCCATTTCCTTGAGCGCCGCTTCGGGGTCGGCCTCATGGCTCGCTTCATGCTGAAGCTGCGCCCAGATCTGGTTGAATTCGGCGTCCACCATGCTCGGCGGGACGTCGAAGTCGTGCGACGCGGCGAGCTGGTCGAGCAGCTTGCGCTTCATGTGCGTGCGGGTCAGGCCGTTATGCTCCTGCTCGATCTGCCCCTTGAGCAGTTCGTTGAGCTTGTCCAGACCTTCCAGACCCAGCGACTTGGCGAATTCGTCGTCCAGCTTGGGCTTGTCGGCGTCCAGCACCGACTTGACCGTCACGTCGAACGTCGCGGCCTTGCCGGCCAGATGCTCCGCGCCATAATCTTCGGGGAAGGTGACGTTGATCGTCTTTTCCTCGCCCTTCTTGATGCCGGTCAGCTGCTCTTCGAAGCCGGGGATGAACTGGCCCGCACCGATCTTCAGGCGCACGTCCTCGGCCGAACCGCCTTCGAACACTTCGCCATCGACCTTGCCGACGAAATCGATGACCAGCGTGTCGCCGTCCTTCGCCTTGTGGCTGGCGGCGCGCTCTTCCAGAGCGCCCTGTTGGCTGGCGATGCGGCCAGCGGATTCCTTGACCTGATCGTCGCTGACGTCAACGGTCAGACGTTCCAGCTTCAGGCCATCGATGCTCGGCGCGGCGATTTCAGGGAGCACTTCCAGCTCGACCTTGACCTCGGCGTCCTTGCCGAACTCAAAGCCCTCGTCCAGCTCGACCGACGGCTGCATGGCGGGACGCAGCTTCTGGTCGGCGATCAGCTTCTGGATGCTTTCCTGAATCGAATTGTTGAGCGCATCGCGCTGAAGCGCTTCGCCGTGCATCTTGCGCACCAGATTGGCGGGCACCTTGCCCGGACGGAAGCCCGGCATCTTCACCTGCGGCGCGATCGCCTGCACTTCCTTCTCGACGCGGGCGTCGATATCCTTCGACGTGATGGTCACGGTGTAGGCGCGCTTCAGGCCCTCGTTCAACGTCTCGACAGTCTGCATCTCTTCTCTCAAACGCTTTCTTCAGCTGAATTTCGTTGGCGCCTGCCACAAATATAAGCTCGGCGATCTGGTGCGGGCGAAGGGACTCGAACCCCCACATCTTACGATACCAGAACCTAAATCTGGCGCGTCTACCAGTTTCGCCACGCCCGCATCGGCCGCCGGTCGGCGCGGCATAGAGAAAAGCGGCGCATAGGGCAAGGGCCACGAGTCGGCTTAGTCTGGCTGGGTGTGGAACGCCTGCTGGGCCGATGCGTAGTCCTGACACACCCTGTCTGGAGTTACCATCATGGCCACCCGCCCCGACCCCGCCGTCCCCGGTCCCGATACGATCGATCCGCAATCGCCCGCCGAAGTTCCGGTCGATCCCACGCCGGCCGAAACGCCGATGACCGAGCCGGACGAGATAGCGCCGGTCGGCCCGGACTATGACCAGCCCGACCGCTCCCCGGACGAGCTACCGTCATCCTGATCGAGATGCTATTAGTAATAACAGGCCCGCCTCGCGAGAGTGCGGGCCTTTTTTTGCTTTCGCTAAGAGTGACGAAAACACATGCTTTGAGGCGCGGTGAGCGAGGGATTGCGTCCCTGCTCGAGTCCGACGCGGAGCAGATGCAGGACGCGCGAAAACTAAGCCATTATCATCGTCCAATGCTAGTTAAGTCATTGATATCTATTATCTCTCGTAAATATGCGCTTCCACCATACTCCATAAGTCGCTGATAAATAATGGATTTATGATCCGCATTTTTGCACTTATGTCCATTTCACTGTCATTTTCGCGCTTGGCAAGCGCCTCACGCAACAAATTTTCAAGCTCGCGGAACTTTTCGATCGATCGTAAAAATAAATAAGCCACTCGCTGGACATGTCCCTGCAAGCATGATTGGATCGCTTCATCAAAAAGTCATAATCGACATCGGGAGAGGCGCGGCTGACAGTCAAAGGGGGTCATCGTGCTACGGGTTCGCGCTAAACTGGAATGGTTCAAAACCGTCATCCTTCCGCAGGAAGCGGCTCTGCGCGGTCGCCTGCGCCGCATCCTCCCCAGCACCCATGAACTGGAAGACATGGTGGCCGAAGTCATGGCCAGGGCCTATGCCACGGAAAATTGGGAGAATGTCACGACCGGGCGCGCCTATCTCTTCACCATCGCACGCAATCTGGTGATCGACACAGCGCGGCGGAACAAGGTCGTCAGTTTCGAAACGATCGCCGATCTCGAACTGCTCGGCAGCGAGAATAATATCGAGGCGCAACTCCATGCCCGCGAAGCGCTCCGGCAAGTCGAAGGCATCGTCGAGTCGCTCCCCCCGCAATGCCGCCGCGTTTTCATCCTTCGCCGCATTCACGAGAAATCGATGATCGAAATAGCGGACGAAATGTCGCTATCCGTTTCTACCGTTGAAAAACATCTGGCCAAAGCAGTTGCAATAGTTATGCGGGCTTGGGCGGAACGTGAGGAAACGGACTTCGAACGTGCAGGCGTCGGGACCAGGTTCAGACTGCAACAGCAGGGACGCGATAGAAGCGGAAGCGTCGCGCCTGCTGGTCAGGCTTAACAGCGACCCATCTCCTCAAGACGAATCCGAAATCTGTGCCTGGATCGAAGCCGATCCGCGTCACGCCGTCGCCTTCGCCCGAGCCGAAGCCGCTTGGGAAGCTGCTGACCGTCTGAAGAGCGCCGCCGCCGACATCACCCTGCCTCCGATCGAACAGATCGTCAGCGAAGAAGACCAGCGCCGCCTCTCCCGCAACATCATGATCGCAGCCGCGCTCGCCATTCTCCTTTTCATCGTCGCCGCAATCGTGACCGTCCGCACCTTCAGCGGCGTCGATCACTATGAGACGGGCGTCGGCGAAGTTCGCGACGTAGCCCTCAACGATGGCACGATCCTGCATCTCAACAGCGACAGCGATGCCGAAGTCCGCTTCACCAATGTCGGCCGCAAGGTCCGATTGCTGAAGGGCGAAGCATCGTTCGAGATCGCGCATGACCCTTCCCGCCCCTTCGATGTCGAGGCCCGTTCGGCCATCATCCGGGCAGTCGGCACGGCTTTCAATCTCCGCCTTCGTCCTTCAGTGGTCGAACTGACCGTGACGAAGGGCGCCGTCACCGTTCACTCTGGCAACCGATCGACCGGGCATGTCGGAGCCGGCAGCGGCGCCATCATACAGCCGACCAATGTCTCGCTCACGCAGCTTGGCCCCAAGCTGATCAACCAGCGCACGGCATGGCGCAATCAGATGCTGGAGTTGGACGGCGATACGATCGAGCAGGCGGCAAGCGAGTTCAATCGCTATCGGGTCGCGCCCATCCTGATCGGCGACGCTCGAGTCTCCTCGCTGCGGGTCGGCGGTCGTTTTCGCACGAAGGACAGCAGGGACTTTCTCTCCGCGCTTCAGGTCAGCCTGCCGGTACGTGTCGTCCAGGGTGAGGATGGTTCGGCCATGCTCCTCTATCGCGACGATCCCGACTCGATTTCCGAAATCCCCGCACATACCGCATTGGCGACCGCTTCATTCTAGCAACTGCCGAACCAACTCGGGGACCAGCAGGGTTGCCGGTCCATATCGTGCCTCGTCGAAATGCCGGCTGCCGTTCGACGGCTCCAGATTGAGTTCGATGGTATGCGCCCCCGCCATCCGCGCCATCTGTACGAAGCCCGCTGCCGGATAGACAGCCCCGGACGTGCCGATCGATACGAACAGATCGGCAGCGGCAATCGCGTCTTCGATCTCCTCCATCCGATAGGGTATCTCGCCGAAGAAGACGATGTCGGGGCGCAGTCGCGGCGCTGTGCAATGATCGCATATCGACCCCGGAGGCATATCACCGGCCCAATTCATCGAAGTGCCACACGCGGCACACAGAGCTGAATTGAGCGCCCCATGCATATGGATAAGTCGTTTCGCACCCGCGCGCTCATGCAAGTCATCAACATTCTGGGTGACGATCAAAAGCTGATCCGCCCAAGCTGCATCCAACTCCGCCAGTGCCAGATGCGCGGCATTGGGCTGCACGGTCGTCAGTGCCGCACGACGCTGATCGTAAAAATCATGAACCAGCATCGGATCAGCGGCGAGCGCCTCGGGCGTGCAAATGTCTTCAACCCGATGCCCCTCCCACAGTCCGTCAGGTCCACGAAAGGTCGCAAGGCCACTTTCCGCCGATATACCCGCGCCCGTCAGTATCACGGTATTCCGGTAGCCCATCCACCCGTCCCTATTCTCAAAACCGACGAAGTTATCGATCTTTTTACCGCGTCCTTGCTAGGAAGATACGGTTTACACTCCGACCGGATCGCTCGATGACAATCGCCGTCGCCATTTTCGCTCACTTGGAAGAGCGGCGTATCGAGCGATCGCTTGCCTCTCTGCCGCTCGATCGCGCTGGCACCGAATATCATGTCCTCGTCAACGGATCGACCGACGCGACGGCCCATCATGCCAGGCGCGCAGCGGGAGGACACGCCAACGTCATCGTTCATGAATTGGCGACGGGCGGAAAGTCCCGCACTTGGAACCATTTTGTCCATTCTATCCTGACGGCACCCAAGGACGCAGTCGTGTTCATGGACGGAGACGCCGAACTGACG
>CAJYHD010000391.1 GCA_913773715.1 uncultured Sphingobium sp. | reverse complement strand
CGATAGCGGGCGGCTGGATGCGGACGATGTGTTTAATCTCGTCGATCCGGCACGGATCGAATCTTCCGATGGCGTGCGGCAATTGCTGACCGGGGCGAATGACGGGGCGGTGCTCAATCGTGTTGCCGACCGGCTGCTGACCGATGCGCATCGCGAAGGCTATGACATCAACGACAGCACGAAGGGCGTGTCGGCGCTGGTCGCGGCGGCGGACGTTGCGGGCATGGCGGCGGACAAGGGATGGAGCGCGTCGGCCAATGCGGTGATGCAGGAAATCGCGGCGCATCCCGAAAAGGTGGCGGGCGACCTGACGCTGACGCAGGCGATGATGGCGACGTCGCTGATGGGGAGCGCGATGAACGGGCCGGTCGATGGCCGCATTGGATTGGATGCGCTGGCGGGCTTGGTCAACGGCGTGACCGACGCCAGTCTGCAACCGGCGACCGACGCGCTGTTCCGCGATCTGGTACGGTCGGACACGGACAAGGCCGTCGGCGGCATCGACCAGTCCACGAACCTGTCGAACGGCCTCAA
Organism: uncultured Sphingobium sp.; assembly: GCA_913773715.1. The sequence goes on along the minus strand of CAJYHD010000391.1, from coordinate 9,249 downwards.
CGATCTCGGCACCTATTTCGAGCGGCATGTCGATCGGTTGGTCGAAGACGACTGGCGCGCCACCAACACCGGCGGGGGCGAGCAGAGCCTGGTCACCGACTTTGCGGAAAAGGTGATGCTGCACGAGGATTATGGGCGCGGCGATCAGACGGCGCAGGCGCTGAGCAGCTATATCGCCGACCAGTCCGACATCATCGCCAACTCTGATGCAGCGATGGGCGATCGCGCCGATCCGGCGCGCGGCCTCGGCACGTTGCTGGGCTCGCTCCAGCAGGCAGGCGGCCGTCATGTCGAGGAAGCGGGATCGCAGGCGAAGGACGGCCTTGGCCTGCTGCGCCAGGTCATCGACCTTGCCGGAGACAAGGTGGCAAGCAAGGCGGGGCCGGTGGGCAGCACGGCCTATGGCGCGACGATGGATCGCATCGCCGATGCTCTGGAGGGCGTGGCGCGGGGTGCAGCGCAGGATGACGTGGACGGCGCGATGGGGGCGCTGATTGACGGTAGTCAGGCGGTGCGGTCGGCGATCCGCGAACTGGATGGTGAGATACTGGATGCGTTTGATCATCGGGCGGGACAGTATCAGCCGAAATAGACGGTGAAGTGGACAGGTTTTTCCTATTTCGCGAAAAGCCTGTCCATCCTATCCTTTATTTTCAATCAGTTGACCGGGTCCATGAGGTCCAGCATCTCCGCAATCGGCACGAATGCGAAGGCGACGGAGCTGTCGGCGATGCCATATGGCAGGAAAATATTGTCTCCGTGCCGCATTGCGCCGCAGGTATAGACGACATTCGGGACATAGCCTTCGCGCTCGTCGCCTGACGCGGTCAGCACCGGTTCGCGCGAGCGGGCGATGACCTTGCTCGGATCATCCTTGTCGAGCAGCACCGCGCCGATCGCATATTGCCGCATCGCGCCGACGCCATGGGTCAGCAGCAGCCAGCCCTCATCGATCTCGATCGGCGCGCCGCAATTGCCGATCTGCACCAGTTCCCACGGATAGCGCGGGGTGAGCAGCAATTCGCCCTCATCCCAATGGGTGAGGCTGTCGGACGTGATGAGGAACAGGTTTTCACCATCCTGCCGCCCGATCATCATATATTTGCCGCCGACCTTGCGCGGGAAGAGCGCCATGCCTTTGTTCCGGGCGGCGCTGCCCTCCATCGGCACCATGTCGAAGGTGCGGAAGTCGCGCGTGCGCATCAATTCCGACTGGATCGCCCGTCCGTTATAGGCGGTGTAGGTGCCGAGCCATTCGGTATCATCATCATTGTGGTGGAACTTGACGAGGCGGAGATCCTCAAGGCCGTTGGCCTGCGCTGCCGTGATCGGGAAGATGACGGTGCCGGACAGGGTGCTGTCGGGATGGCGGAAGATGGTGACCGCGCCATCGACGGGATGCTCTTCGTCGCAATGAGCGTCGGCGGCGGTGGCGAAGGGCGGCTCGGGGGCGAGGAACAACTCGCCGTCGTGCGTGATGATTCCCTCGCGAAAGGCGATCGAACTGATATGCCCTTCACCCACGGCGCGGACGGAGAGCAGGATGCGGCAGCTGTCCCGGCGCATGCCTGACTGGTCGGGATGCAGCACCACGCTGGGGTTGGTCAGCGCGGCGGCGCAATAGCTATATTCATGGCAGAAATAGGCGCCGAGCAGTTGGCGGCGCGCTTCGCTGAGGCCGGTGCAGTCCAGCTGAAGCAGGCGCACGATTTCTTCGTAGCGGGTCATGAACACGCGCCGGGTGTGCCAATGGCGCGTTTCGAAATCGCGCAGCACCGACTTCAGCTGCTTTTCGACCGAAATCTCGTCCATGTCGAACACGGCGTCGACGATGCGGCGCGTGCGGCTGGGCGCGCTGGTGGTCGATTGCCAGGCAAGGTGGAAGGGCCTGACGACGACCCGCGCCGGATTCGCCTTCAGGTGGAGGGGCAGTACATCGATTTCAGACAAGCGGCGTCAATCCCGTATTGCGACAGTCAGGCCAGAGCCTTCTCTATATCGGCATCGACTTCGTTTGGAACGATAAACTGACCTTTGGAGAGGGCATTCATCGTGCAAGACGCCAACTGCAACGCAAGGATCGATTCCGCGCCCTGATTTTCGTTGACCCCATGGGGCGTGAGGCCGTCATAACATCCGCCATCGGAAACGGTCGCCAGCGGCAGGTGATGGTCGTTTTGGCCCAGGAACCAGCGATAGGCGTTTTGGGCGACGTCGAGCCAGCGCGCATCACGGGTGACGGCATAAGCTGCGGCGGCGGCATCGACGCTCGCCTGTGCTTCGAGCGGTTGCTGGTCGAAGGGCAGCGGGTGGCCGAAGGGGCGACCGAAGCTTTCGGTGCCGACCGCGCGGAAATGGCCTTCGGGCGCGGTCTGCTGCCGGGTCAGCCAGTCGAGCGTTTCGATGCCGCGATCGATCAGGCGCTGATCGCCGAGATTCTGGCCTGCGAGGAGCAGGGCTTGGGGCAGACGCGCATTGTCGTAAGCCAGCACATCCTCGAACCATGTCCAGCCGGATTTGGCGGCGTACAGAGCCATCAGGTCCGCCGACAGGGTTTCGATCATGCCGCGAGCGAGACCATGGCCGGGCTGCGCGTCGAGGACCGCGCTTGCGCCGAGGATCAGGAATGCCTTGGCGCGGGGCGAACCGATGTGGCGCTGCGCGCCCGCCGTCTGGTCGAAGAGCGACAGCGCCCAGCGGCGATGTTTTTCGATCTGCGCGTCGCGGGCCGTGACGCCGAGCGCCCAGATGGCGCGACCGCCGCTATCTTCTGATCCAATATCCTCGCACCAGCTGCGGTCGAAGGCCATGAAGTTGCGGAACCGCGCCTTGTCGGGGTTCCAGGCATATTGGACGAAGGCGGCAAAGGTGGTCATCCACCGATCGCGGGTCGCTTCCTCCACCTGTGGCATCTGGCTCATCAGGATGAGCGCGCGGGCATTGTCGTCGATGCAATAGCCGTGGCGATAGTCCGGTACGGACAGGATGCTGTGCTGGAAGATGCCGGTCGAATCGCTCATGCGCAGAACGCCAGTCAGGTCCGGCGTCAGCATTTCATAGCTGCGGCGGGGGACGAGGCGGGCGGGTTGGATCGCGCGGGCTTCGCTCAAGGCGCGCTCCACGTTGCGGGCAAGTTCGCTCCAGATCATGGTGCGGCCATAGGCGTAGGCGCGCGTCGCATAGCCTTCGCGCAGCGCGGCGTCGTCAAGCAACGCGCAGAGCGTGTTGGCCATCGCCTCGGCATCGCGGAAGGGGACAAGGCGGCCGATGTCGCCGCCCAGCACTTCCTTCGCCTGCACATAGGGGGTCGATACGATCGGCTTGCCCATGCCAACGGCGTAGCTCAGGGTCCCCGACGTTACTTGCGCAGGGTTCAGATAGGGCGTGACATAGATGTCGGCGGCCTGAAGCTGGTCGAGCAGATCCTCCTGCTCGACATAGCGATCGACGAAGGCGACATTGTCCGCGACGCCGAGCGTGCGGGCGAGCGCCTTCAGCTCCTCGCGCAGTACTTCGCCGCCCTGTTCGCGCACGATGTTGGGGTGGGTCGCGCCGAGGACGACATAGAGCGCTTGTGGGTTACGGGCGACGACCTGCGGCATGGCGCGGATCATCACGTCGATGCCCTTGTCGGGCGCGAGCAGGCCGAAGGTCAGGATGACCGGGCGATCCTGCCAACCGAATTGCGGCTTCATCGTCGCGGGATCGACATGTGGGCGGTCGGGCACGCCATGGGGAATGACGGCGATCTTGCTGTCGGGGACGTTGTAGTGGGACAGCAGAATCTCGCGGCCCCGCTGCGCCATGACCATGATCTGGCTGGAGCGGGCGATCAACGCCTCGGCAACGCGGCGCTCATGCGGGTTGGGGCATTCGAGTATGGTGTGGAAGGTGCTGACGAGCGGGAGGCTGGTGCGTTCGAGCAGGCCCAGGATCATGTCGCCGGCGGGGCCGCCGAAAATGCCGAATTCATGCTGAAGCCAGATCGCCTCCGCGCCGCTTTCCTCGATCCGGCGAGCGGCTTCGGAATAGGCGATGGGGTCGAACTGCGGCACGCGGATGACGTCGGCGGGATAATCGATGTCGCCCTGGCCATCGTCCATCGCATAATGATCGACGATAAGGTTGGGGAAGGCTTCCGCCATGGCATCGCGGCAATGGGTGGTGAAGGTCGCTATGCCGCAACGGCGGGGCATGGAATTGCCGATCAGCGCGATACGGCGAAGGGGCGCAGGCATGATTTCCTTGTCCAGAGGCATACGCGACATGAGCGATCTTTCTGAAGAGGGCACCCGCCTCCAGCGCGCCTGACAAGGCACGGGGGCCGGACACCGCTGGTGTATGGAAGGTGAACGTGCCGCAGCGTAAAAGGTTGCCTGGATGTGACAGATGGAAAATTAGCCTGTGTTAGTGGATGTTGCGCAACTTCGCGCGCGGCGGGGAATTGGAGCGACATCTTTCCCTACGAGGACGCCGCATGACCGACAGCGCCGACGCCCATACCGGCCAGCCCTCCCTTTCCGGCAAGCGCGCCATCATCACCGGCGGGACGACCGGGATCGGTCGCGCGATCGCGGTGTTGCTGGCAAGCGAGGGAGTTGACGTGTTCGTCTGCGGACGGACCCCCGAGCATCTGGACGACGCGCTGGCCTGCATCCACGAGGTGGGAAAGGGCGATGGCCTTGCGATCGATCTGGACGATGACGGCGCGGTGCCGCGCTTCATGGATGCCGCCACAAGCTACCTGGGCGGCGCGGACATCGTCGTCATCAACGCCGCCGTTCCCGCGAAGGGGCTGACGGACATGCGCGCCGACGAAGTGCGCTATGCGTTAGCGGTCGATTTCACCGCTTATGTCATGAGCGCGCATGCAGCGGTCGAGGCTTTGGGCGACAAGGGCGACATCGTGCTGATCGGGTCGATGAGCGCGCATGTGCTGGGGCCGGGATCGACTGTCTATGCCGGGATCAAGGCCGGGATCGCGGGCTTTGCCGAGGCGCTGCGGCGCGAACTGGGGCCGAAAGGGATCAAGGTGTCGCTGGTGGAACCGGGGAAGACCGGCGCGGACTTCCAATATCCCGACATCCCCGCCGACAAGCAGCGAGAGATGATCAGGCAAGAGACGATGCTGCGTGCCGAGGACATCGCGGTCGGCGTCCATTATCTGCTGACGCAACCGCGTCGGGCGGTGGTGCAGCAGTTGACGATCGTGCCGCGGGTATTGGACGAGGAATGAGCTGCGCGGTCGATCAACTGGTCTTCGTTCCGGACGACGTCGACCTTTCGCGCTCGCCGCTTGCGGGCAAGGTGGATGCGGAAACCTATGTGCTGGGTGCCTTCAATCCGGGACTGACGCGACTTGCCAACGGCAATTTGCTGATGATGGTGCGGGTGGCAGAGGCGCTGCGTCAGCCGATCGAGGGCGGGCATATCCATGCGGTGCGCTGGGCGGAGGGGCGCTATCATCTCGACGCCTGGCCGCTCGATCAGGTGGAGACCAGCGATCCGCGCACCTTCCGCATCAAGGGGCAGGGGTGGGACGTGCTGGCGCTGACCTCCCTGTCATGGCTGTTGCCGGTGGAACTCACACCCAATGGCCTGTCGGTGGTGGCGGTCCATTATGACAAGGCGATCGTGCCGGAACAGGATTTCCAATGCTATGGCATCGAAGACCCGCGCATCAGCAAGGTCGGCGACGAATGGCTGATGACGACCTGCTCGGTCAGTCCGGAGCGGCACTGTACGACGCTTTACGTGTCGCGCGATGGATTGAACTGGCGGTTCGAGGACATCATCCTCGACCACCAGAACAAGGACATGCTGATTTTCGAGGGGACGATCGACGGGCGCTACTGGGCGCAGACGCGGCCCTTGGGCGACCTCTATTTCGCCTACCCGCCCGGTAGCGAATGGCGCGCGGGGCCGTCGATCAATCTGGCGACGTCGCCCGACGGGCGGTTCTGGAAGCCATATGTAAAACCCGGTATCCGGCCTCATGCCGCGACCGACGCTACGGTGCGGATCGGCGGGGGGGCGCCGCCGGTGCTGACCGACGCGGGATGGCTGGCGCTGTGGCATGGCGTCGAGCCGAGCGGGATTGCGGGGATCTATCGCACCTACTGGTCGTTGCTGGATCGCAACGATCCGTCGATCGTGCTGCGGACGGATCACAAGCCGCTGCTGGAGGCGAACGCCGCGCTGACCGAGCGAGTGGCGCATCAGCTTTACCTGCACGACATCGTGTTCACGACGGGGATCGTCGATGGCGGCGATCATTATATCGTCGCGTCGGGCGAGGCGGACCTCGCCTGCCGGATCACGCATATTCCCAAGGAGGTATTCCGGCACGGCGTACCGGAATGAGCGCCCTTGTGCCGTTGGATACTTGCCGCCACTAAGAGGCCATGTCCGACGATCCCGATCACAGCGCCCACAATGCCCGCATGAAGCGCATGAAGGTGGCGCGCGACCGGATGCAGGCGCGCCGCACCGCCGAACGCGGTCTGCTGATCGTCCATACCGGCAACGGCAAGGGCAAGTCCTCCTCCGCCTTCGGCATGGCGATCCGCAGCCTTGGCTGGGGGATGCGCGTCGCGATCGTGCAATTCGTCAAGGGAACATGGGAAACGGGCGAGGGCAATTTCTTCGCCAGCCTCGACACCGATCGCCTGTCGTTCGAGAGCATGGGCGAGGGTTTCACCTGGGACACGCAGGACCGGGCGCGCGACATCGCCGCTGCCGCGCGCGGGTGGGATCGGGCGAGAGCGCTGATTGCCGATCCCGATATCGACTTCGTGATCCTCGACGAACTCAATATCGTGCTGGCGGATGACACGCTGCCCTTCGCCGATGTTCTGGCATGTCTGAAGGATCGCCCGCTTACCAAGCATATTTGCGTTACCGGGCGCGGCGCCCGCGCGGAACTGAAGGACATCGCTGACCTCGTCACGGAATTTGCCGAGGTGAAGCATCCCTTCCAGGCCGGGTTCAACGCGCAGAAGGGCGTCGAATATTGACCTGATGTCGCGGGCCGACTAACAGCGCGCCCGCACAAGGTTCCCGGAAACGGGATCAAAAGGGAAGTCGGGATGATCCTTTGCCGGATCAAGGCCCGCGCTGCCCCCGCAACTGTGATCGGCGAGTGCCGCCCGATCCGGCCACTGACGTTAAGTTGGGAAGGCTGGGCGGCATGACGACCCGAGAGCCAGGAGACCTGCCTTGCGCTGTCGATCCACTGCCCGGCCGGGGTGCGCCGAGCGGACGAGGCCGAAACCCTCGCGTGAGAGACAAGAGGGTTCGGCTCGCGTCAAGTGTCGGGAAACGACGCCGCGCAGCCCGATATTGGGGCAAGACATGAAGACGATTTTCCTTTTCGCGGCTGGCAGCATGCTTGCCACGCCCGCTTTGGCGCAGGACGATGGCACCGAAGCGATCATCGTGTCTGCAATTGGCGTGGAGCAATCCGCCGACATGACCGGCCAAGCCGTGACTGTGATCGACCGGGCGACGATCGAGCAGCGGCAGACCGTGGCGCTGAGCGACCTCCTTTCCACCACGCCGGGCGTCACCGTGACGCGCAATGGCGGCCTCGGCACCGTCACCAGCGTGCGCATCCGCGGCGCGGAGAGCGACCAGACGCTGACGCTGATCGACGGCGTGCGTGTCAACGATCCGTCCTCGCCCGGCGGCGGATTCGACTTCGCCAACCTGCTTTCCTCCTCGGTCCAGCGCGTCGAAATATTGCGCGGACCGAACTCGGTGCCGTGGGGCAGCCAGGCGATCGGCGGCGTCGTCAACATCATCACGCAGGCGCCGACGCAGGGCCTGCAAGCCCGCGCCAATGTCGAATATGGTGACATGGACACGGTGTTCGCGAGCGGCGGCATTTCAGGCAGCAGCGGCATCCTGTCGGCTTCGCTGACCGGCGGCTATCTGCGCACCGACGGCATTTCCGCCTATGCGGATGGGAAGGAGAAGGACGGCTATCGCCAATATGGCGCGACCGGGCGGGTGGAACTCGCCTTCGCGCCCAACATCCGGCTCGACCTGCGCGGCTATTGGGCGGACAGCAAGACCGATCTCGACGGCTTTGCCGCGCCCAACTACACCTTTGCCGACACGCGCGAATATTCGACGGCGCGCGAGCTGTACGGCTATGCAGGCCTGCATGTCGATCTGGCGGATGGGCGCTTCCGCAACACGGTCGCGTTCCAGATCGCGGATATCGACCGCGAGAATCTGGACCGCGACCTGACGCCGCGCCTCCAGTTTCTCGCGAAGGGGCGCAGCGAGCGCTACACCTACAAGGGCGACTATGCCGCGTCCGATGCGATCCGCTTCATCGTGGGGGCCGAGCATGAGGATACGCGCCTGCGCGACGGGATCGCGACCTTCATGCGCGGCGTGACGAGCGGCTGGGGCGAGGTCGTGCTGACGCCGGTCGAGCGGCTCGCGATCACGGGCGGCATCCGCTATGACGACGACGATGCGTTCGGCGGCCACACCACGTTCAGCGGCAATGCGGCCTACACGCTGCCGACCGACACGGTGTTGCGCGGCAGCTATGCCGAAGGGTTCAAGGCGCCGACGCTGTATCAGCTTTACGCGCCTTTCTACGGCACGCCTTCGCTTCAGCCCGAAACGGCGAAAAGCTGGGACGCGGGAATCGAGCAGCGGCTGGTCGGTGGGCGACTTGTGGCGAGCGTCACCTACTTCAACCGCCGCACGCGCAACCAGATCGATTTCGACATGGCGAGCTTCACCTATTCCAACATCGCCCGCACCCGCGCGGACGGCGTGGAAGTCGGCCTGCTGATGCGCCCGACCGACGCGCTGACGTTCCAGGCGGCGTACAGCTATATCCGCACCGAAAACCGTAGCGAAGGCTTCGTCGGCAAGGATCTGGCGCGGCGGCCCGATCAGTCGGTGAGCGTGTCGGCGGACTATCGCCTGCCCTTCGGTCTAGTGGTCGGCGGCACGGTGCAGATGGTCGGCGACAGCTTCGACAATGCGGCGAACAGCGTGCGGCTGGAAGGTTATACGCTGGCCAGCCTGCGGGCGGAACTGCCGGTCGGCGACCGCTTCTCGCTCTATGGCCGGGTCGAAAATCTGTTCGACGAGAAGTATGAGACGGTCGCGAACTACGGCACCATCGGGCGGGCCGTCTATGGCGGCATCCGCGTGAAGCTCGACTGACGATGCGGGCGATGCTGCCCTTCGTTCTGCTTCTGCTGTCGGCCTGTTCCGGCG
>CAJYHD010000390.1 GCA_913773715.1 uncultured Sphingobium sp. | reverse complement strand
CTTGTGCAGGGTCATGCCCGGCGCGCGCATGTTAAAGATGGTGGTGATGAAGTTGATCGCACCCAGGATCGACGAGGCACCCGCCAGGTGGAGCGCCGGGCATGACCCTGCACAAGATGCCGCTGTTCGTCTGGTCGGTGCTGGTCACCGCCTTCCTCCTGCTGCTGGCGCTGCCGGTCCTCGCCGCTGCGATCACCATGCTGCTGACCGACCGCAACTTCGGCACGACCTTCTATGATGCGGCAGGCGGCGGCGATCCTGAACTCTACCAGCATCTCTTCTGGTTCTTCGGGCATCCCGAAGTGTACATCATGATCTTGCCTGGTTTCGGCATCATCAGCCAGATCGTCTCGACCTTCAGTCGCAAGCCGGTGTTCGGCTATCTCGGCATGGCCTATGCCATGGTCGCGATCGGCGTGGTCGGCTTCGTCGTGTGGGCGCACCACATGTTCACGACCGGTATGAGCGTCAATGTGAAGATGTACTTCACCGCCGCGACGATGGTCATTGCCGTTCCGACCGGGGTCAAGATCTTCTCGTGGATCGCGACGATCTGGGGTGGATCGATCAGTTACAAGACGCCGATGGTCTGGGCGCTGGGCTTCATCTTCCTGTTCACCGTGGGCGGCGTCACCGGCGTCGTGCTGGCGAACGGCGGCGTCGATGACGTGCTGCACGACACTTATTATGTCGTCGCGCACTTCCATTATGTGCTCTCGCTCGGCGCTGTTTTCGGTCTGTTCGCGGGCTTCTACTACTGGTTCCCCAAGATGTCGGGCCGGATGTACAACGAGTTCCTCGGTCAGCTGCACTTCTGGGTATTCTTCATCGGCGTGAACCTGTTGTTCTTCCCGATGCACTTCCTGGGCCTGTCGGGTATGCCGCGTCGCTACCCCGACTATCCTGCCGCGTTCGAGAAGTGGAACAGCCTCGCCAGCCATGGCTATGAAATCATGGCCGCCGGCATGGGCATCTTCTTCATCAACCTGATCTGGTCGCTGGCTGCTGGCAAGAAGGCGGAAGCCAATCCCTGGGGCGAGGGCGCGACGACGCTGGAATGGACGCTGCCCAGCCCGCCGCCGTTCCACCAGTTCGAGACGCTGCCGGTCGTGGATTGATCGGAGTATCAGGGCCATGGCGCGCCAGTGCCATGGCTCCCTTGTTTCGGGGCATTGAGGTCCCAAGTGCGATCCGGCGCCGCCAGCGTCGGATCGGCGTATTTTTGAGGAGCATATGGCAAGTTTGCCGTTCGTGAGCCAGGCTGCGGTACCTACCGGCAGCACCGCAATGCCAGCGCATTGGCGCGATTTCCTGGCGCTCACCAAGCCGCGCGTGATGACGCTCGTCGTCTTCACCGGGCTGTGTGGCTTGCTGGCCGCGCCCGGCAACATCCATCCGGTCCTTGCCTTCACCGCCATCCTCTGCATCGCGCTCGGTGCTGGCGCGGCTGCAACGCTCAACCAATGGTATGAAGCGGACATCGATGCGAAGATGAAGCGCACGGCCAACCGCCCGCTTCCCGCCGGTCGCATGGATCGCCAGTCGGCGTTGCACTTCGGCGTCGGCCTCTCCTTCTTCTCGGTCATCCTCATGGGCATGGCGACCAACTGGCTCGCCGCTGCGGTTTTGACCGTCTCCATCCTGTTTTACGTCTTCGTCTACACGATCTGGCTGAAGCCACGCACCGCGCAGAATATCGTCATCGGCGGCGCAGCGGGCGCATTCCCGCCGGTAATTGGCTGGGCCGCCGTAACCGGCGACATCAGCGCCTTGCCGATCGCGCTGTTCATGCTGATCTTTTTCTGGACGCCGCCGCATTTCTGGGCGCTCGCCCTTTTCGTGAAGACCGATTATGCCGCTGCCGGGATCCCGATGCTGCCTGTCGTGTCGGGCGAAGTCGCGACGCGGCGGCAGATATGGTTCTACACCGCGATCATGGCGGTTGCGGCCATGGCCCCGGTGCTGCTGCATCTTACGGGCCTGATCTATGGGACGACGGCGCTGCTCGGCACGGCGCTGTTCGCGGCCATGGCGTTCCAGGTCTATCGCCGCCGTGAGACCGATCCCGCGCGCATGGCGCCCGAGAAGCGGCTGTTCAAATATTCGATCCTCTACCTCTTCCTCCTGTTCGGAGCAGTGGTCGCCGACCGCTGGTTGCTGCTGTGACGCCCGAAGAACTGGCCGAATTGCGCGCCCGCCAGAAATCGCGCGCAATCGTCACCGGGCTGATCCTCGGTTTCCTCGCCATCCTCTTCTTCGGCATCACGCTGGCGAAGATCGGCGCGAGCCACAGCATCTGATGGCGACGCTGCCGCCTTCACCCTTCGACCGGGATCGGCGCAATCGCCGGACGATGGTCATGATGGCGATCGTCGGCCTCGCCATGCTGGCGCTCGGCTTCGCGTCGGTGCCGCTCTACCGCATCTTCTGCGAGCGCACCGGCTATGGCGGTACTACGCAGCGCGTGACGGAAGCGAGCGGCGTCAAGGTCGCGACCGGCCACATGATGTCGATCCGCTTCGACAGCAATGTCCAGCCCGGTATGCCCTGGCAGTTCCGCCCGGAGCATCCGACGCAGACGGTGACCGTTGGCGCGAAGACGATGGCGATCTTCGTCGCCAAGAACATGTCGGATAAACCCGTCACTGGCACGGCCAGCTTCAACGTAACCCCGCTTCAGGCCGGTGCGTTCTTTACGAAGATCCAGTGCTTCTGCTTCACCGAGCAGACGCTGAAACCGGGGGAAGAGGTGCGGATGCCCGTCCTCTATTATGTCGATCCCAAGATCCTCGACGATCCCGACAATCGCGATACGCAGGAAATTACGCTGAGCTACACTTTCTACCCGGTTGAGCGGGGCGAAAAGGCAAGCTAAGCAGGTCAACGATAACGGACAGGGAAGAGAAGCCATGGCAGGCGCCAAGAACCACGATTATCATATTCTTCCGCCCAGCATCTGGCCGATGTTCGGGTCCATGTCGACGCTCGTCATGGCGTTTGGCGCGATCATGTTTCTGCATCCCGATGCGCTGGGTCCGGGTGGCGGCTGGGTCTTCCTGATCGGCCTTGCCGGCGTGTTGTTCACCATGTTCAGCTGGTGGAGCAACGTCATCGCCGAAGCGCATGCAGGCGATCATACGCCGGTGGTGCAGTTGCACCTGCGATACGGGATGATCCTGTTCATCGCGTCGGAAGTCATGTTCTTCGTCGGCTGGTTCTGGGCGTTCTTCGACTTCTCGTTGTTCCCAAGTGCGCTGCCGCCGATCGAAGGGATGTTCCCGTCCAAGGACATCCATGTGATGAACGCGTTCGAGCTGCCCTTGCTCAACACGCTCATCCTGCTTTGCTCGGGCACGACCGTCACCTGGGCGCATCATGCGCTGATCCATGGCGATCGAGACGGCCTGATCAAGGGGCTGTGGTGCACCATCATCCTGGGTGCCATCTTCTCCAGCGTGCAGGCCTATGAATATGCCCATGCGCCCTTTGCGTTCGGCGGCAATCCCTATAGCTCAGGCTTCTACATGGCGACCGGCTTCCACGGCTTCCACGTTCTGGTCGGCACCATCTTCCTGATCGTCAACCTGGTGCGCGCTTACAAGGGGCACTTCACCCCACGCCAGCATTTCGGTTTCGAAGCGGCCGCCTGGTACTGGCACTTCGTCGACGTGGTGTGGCTGTTCCTCTTCGTTGCCATCTACGTCTGGGGTGGTTGGGGCGCGCCGGTCCACGGCTAAGCCCAAAGGACTAGAAGTCGACGGCCGGGGACGCGTTCTCCGGCCGTTTTCTTTTGCGGCGCCGAGGGCTATGCCAAGTACATGAAGTCCTCAGCTCCATCTCGCGTGCCGCTGATCCCGACGATCCTGGTTGCCCTGGCCGTATTCGTCATGATCGGCCTCGGCTTCTGGCAGTTACAGCGGCGGGCGGAGAAGGAGGCTGCGCTGGCACTCGCCGCCGCCAATCCTGCTAAGCAGTCGGTGGCGTTTCCGAAGCTGCCGCCGGTGTCCTCTGATCTGCTGTTCCGCCAGTCCTCCGTCACCTGTCTGCGTGTCGTGGGCTGGCAGGTGGAGGCCGGGCATGCAGCCGACGGATCGACCGGCTATCGCCACATCGCCCAATGCGCCACGGGTGCCGAAGGTCCGGGCGCGCTGGTTGCGATCGGCGTTTCGCAAAAGCCCGATGCGACGGTGAAGTGGACAGGTGGGAGCGTATCGGGCTGGATATCGCAGGAGCCTGACCACCGCCCCCTGATCGCGCGCGTTAATGGCAAGGCAACGCCGCTTCGCCCCATGCTGATCGCGCGGGATGCGCCACCCGGTCTCAAGCCCAGCGCGCCGCCCAGCGCCGCCGATGTGCCCAACAACCATCTGGCTTATGCGGTGCAGTGGTTCCTGTTCGCCGCTGTCGCACTCATTGTCTATGTCATCGCCCTGAAACGTCGCGCTGCCACGCCTGCGTAAAGGCTTGCCCCCGGGATCGCGGCGCGTTACCGCGCTTTCCCATTATGCACTATGTGAGCACCAGGGGGAGCGCGCAGTCGCTCGGGTTCGAGGATGTGACGCTGGCGGGGCTGGCGTCCGATGGCGGCCTGTATGTGCCGGAACGCTGGCCCAGCTTCTCGCATGAGCAGATCGCAGCCATGGCAGGCCTTTCTTATGTCGAAACGGCTGTCCGCGTCATGGCCCCCTTCGTTGCCGGATCGCTCGGCGAAGAGGAATTGCGCGAGCTTTGCACGGCTGCCTATGGCCGCTTCAGCCATCAGGCGGTGACGCCACTGGTACAGCTCGATCACCAGCACTGGATGCTGGAACTGTTTCACGGCCCGACGCTCGCGTTCAAGGATGTCGCGCTCCAGCTGCTCGGCCACTTGTTCGAGCGGTTTCTGTCGCGTCGCGACGATCATCTGACGATCGTCGGTGCGACGTCCGGCGACACCGGATCGGCGGCGATCGATGCCGTGGCGGGCCGCGCGAAGATCGACATCTTCATGCTCCATCCCGAAGGTCGCGTGTCCGACGTCCAGCGCCGCCAGATGACGACGGTGCGCGCGCCCAACGTCCACAACATCGCCATCGACGGCAGCTTCGACGATGCGCAGGCGATGGTGAAGGCGATGTTCAACGACGCGGACTTCTCGGGCCGCTTCAACCTGTCTGCCGTCAATTCGATCAACTGGGCGCGGCTGATGGCGCAGGTGGTCTATTATTTCTACGCCGCCGTGCGTCTGGGTGCGCCTGAGCGGACAGTCGCCTTCTCGGTCCCCACAGGCAATTTCGGCGACGTGTTCGCAGGCTATGTCGCGGCGAAGATGGGACTGCCGGTCGCCAAGCTGATCGTTGCGACCAACATCAACGACATCCTGCACCGCGCGCTCGCTGAGGGCGATTACAGCCAGGGACAGGTCGTGCCGACCGCGACTCCCAGCATGGACATTCAGGTCAGCTCAAATTTCGAGCGGCTGTTGTTCGATGCAGGCGGTCGCGACGGCAAGGCGCTCGCCGACCAGATGCACGGGTTCGAATCGAGCCGCGCGATGCGCCTGACCAATGCGCAGCGTGACGGCGCATCGCACCTCTTCACCTCCGCCCGGATCGATGCCGACGGCATGACCATGGCCATGCGCCGCGCCTATGATGGGGCGGGGCAGGTGATTGATCCGCACACCGCGATCGGCCTTGCCGCCGCGCATCAGGTGCAGCTTGATCCGGCGATCCCGGTCGTCACGCTGGCGACGGCGCATGCCGCCAAGTTCCGCGACGCGGTGGAACGCGCGACCGGCACCCGCCCGCCGCTGCCCGCCCGCGTCGGCGACCTGTTCGCGCGCGAGGAACATTATGCCAAGCTGCCCGCGACGTTCGAGGCCGTAACCGCCTATGTCGCCGAGCGCGCGACTCCGCGCGCCTGAAGAGGCGGCGTTGGAACTGAAAACCCTCATCGGCGAGCCTTGGCCTGATTATGGGCTGATCGATTCGGGTGGTGGTCGCAAGCTGGAGCGCTATGGCCGCTACCGCTTCATCCGTCCCGAACCGCAGGCGATGTGGCTACCTGCGACGCAGGACTGGCAGGCGGATGGCGAGTTCATCCCCGGATCGGACGAGGATGGCGGCGGCCGCTGGTATTATGACAAGCCGGTGCCGGCCGAAGGCTGGCCGCTGCACTGGAACGAAGTGACGTTCCAGTCGAGCTGCACGCCGTTCCGCCATCTCGGCTTCTTCCCCGACATGGCGCCGATCTGGAGCGACCTGCGCGCCGCGATCGCCGACAAGCCGGAAGCCGAGGTCATGAACCTTTTCGGCTATACCGGCGTCGGCACGCTGGCGCTGTCGGCAGGTGGCGCGCGGATGGTGCATGTCGACGCGTCCAAAAAATCGGTGGCACAGGCGCGCGCGAACGCTGCACTTTCCGGCATGGACGACAGACCCGTGCGCTGGATCGTCGAGGACGCGGCCAAGTTCGTCGGGCGCGAAGTGCGGCGCGGCCGTCGCTATGACGGCATCCTGCTCGACCCGCCCAAATATGGCCGCGGTCCCGATGGCGAAATCTGGCGATTGGAGGAGGATCTGCCGAGCCTCATCGCCAATTGCCGCGCGCTGCTCGACGCGGACAGCCGCTTCCTGTTCCTCACCGTCTATGCGGTGCGCATGTCGGCGCTGGCGATCGGCGAATTGCTGCGGCAGGCGTTCGCAGATCTTCCCGGCACGGTCGAGGCCGGGGAACTGACGGTCCGGGAAGAGGCACGCGGCCTGTTGCTGCCCACCGCGATCTGGGCGCGCTGGCGGCGCTGAAAGGCGTGACGGTTCGCCGCATATGGTTGGCGGTTGCGCCTGTTCTACTGCTCGGCGCATGCGGAACGCCGCCGCCAAGCCGCATCCTGCCGTGCAACCCGGACGCGCCTTCGCAAGCAACCACTAGCGCGGACGGCACGACGAAGACGGCTACGCTCTCTGTCCTCACCTACAATATCGAAGGGCTGGGTTGGCCCGCGCGGTCGGGGCGCGCGCCGCAGTTGCGCGAGATCGGTGAGCGGCTGTCCGCCTTGCGAGCGGCGGGCAAGGCCCCCGACATCGTCATGTTCCAGGAGGTGTTCAGCGGCACGGCGAAGCGCGCGGTCGGATCGACCGGCTATCGCGCGATCACGCACGGTCCGCGCCGCACCAACAGCAGCGCCCATGCCGTCAAGGATCGGATGCCGGGCCGTTCCAACCTGAAGCGCGGGGAGTGGGGCATCCATCTGACCGGCAGCGGCATCGTCATCGCGTCGCGCTATCCGATCTTCGAATCGCTGTCGCAGCCCTATGGCCGAAAGTCCTGTGCCGGGATCGACTGTCTCGCCAACAAGGGGATCATGCTGGCCCGCGTCGCGATCCCCGGCGTGCCGACGCCGATCGACCTCTACAACACGCACATGAACTCGCGCGGCGCATCGCGCGCGCCCGCCCGGCGCAATCTGGCGGCGCATGATCGCCAATCGCTGGAGGCGTCGGGCTTCATCGACCGGACGCATGACGATGCCTATCCGGTGATCTTCGGCGGCGATTTCAACATGCGCCATTCGCAGGAGCGATGGGACGGCTTCACCCGCTATCAGTCGCTGAAGCTCGTCCACCGCGTCTGCGTCGATCCGGCCTCGGACTGCGACGTCCGCATGTCATGGGACGGCGACGAACCCTGGATGGACACGCAGGACCTGCAATTTTTCTGGCCGGGCGATCCGGTCACCATCCGCCCGATCCGGGTCGAAGCGATGTTCGACGGCGGACACACTGGTCCACGACTGTCGGATCATGATGGCTTTCTCGTCACCTATGAACTGCGCTGGCCTGCCGCCGTGCCAGCACGATCGGTCTGCCCTGGCATCAACGCGCGACACTGATCTTGAACAGCTTGGGCCAATATTTGCCGGTGACGAAGACGCGATCCGTCTTCGCGTCATAGGCAATGCCGTTGGCGACGGCTTCCATGTCCATCACCTTCGCCGCCTTCATCAGGGGAGCGATGTCGATCCAGTCCTTGATCGCTCCGCTCGCCGGATCGATCCGCGCGATCTTCGTGTCGTACCAGATGTTCGCCCAAATCTCGCCGCGCACATATTCCAGTTCGTTGAGGCGATCGACCGGGCGGCCATTCCAGGTGACGGTGATGCGCCGCTGCTCGGTGAGCTTTTCGGGATCGAGGAAGCGTAGCTGCGCGGTCCCGTCACTCATGATGAGGCTGCGCCCATCCTGCGTCAGCCCCCAGCCTTCGCCCTCGTAGCGGAAATCGCCGATGGGGGCGAAGTCCGTCAGATTCCAGACGAAACCTTGCCGATGCCGCCAAGTGAGGCTGATAATCCTGCCGCCCCAATTGACGATGCCCTCGCCGAAATAGCTGGGTGCGAGCGTGCGGCGGTGCAGGATCTTGCCGGTCTTCAGATCGACTTTACGGATGTCTGACTGGCCTTCCCGCCCGGTGCTTTCGTAGAGCGCGCCATCGTGCAGGAACAGGCCTTCGGTAAACGCGGCGGGATCGTGCGGGTAGGTGGCGACGAGTTTCCAAGGCGTGTCGGCGAGCGCGGGGACGGCGAGGAAGGCGCAGAGCAGCGCCGCGACGAGGCGCTTCATTCCGCCGCCTGCGCAGCAATCGCCTGCGCCAGCCAACCGGGTAAAGTCGCGGGATCAATTTCCTCCACCCGCCGCAATTCGATCGACAGGTCCAGGTCGGGGAGCGCCGCACGCTGCCGCTTGGCGTCGGCCTGATCCAGCGGCACGGCGACGAGACGGCGGCTCACCTTGTTGCGATAATGCATGCGGGCGGTGTTCTCCTGCCCCACATAGCAGCCCTTGTCATAATCGACGCCATGCAGTTCCTCGGCATTGGTTTCGAGCCAGAGCGTCTGATCCTGCCCCAACTCGCCAGCACCTTCGAACACGCCTAGCGCCAGGCGATGCGCACGAAAGGCAGCAGTGGCATCGCCGTCCGCAGGCGCTGCAACCCAGCGGTGGCCAAGCGCAGGCAGGCGGGGATCATGCGGCTTGTCCGCTGCATCAAGCGACCAATGCACCGCCAGCGCATTCTCGCGCGCGATCATCACCTTGCGGCGCAGGCGATAGATCGTCAGCCGCTTTGCCAGCGCGTCGGCTTGGCCCCCCTCGCAATCGATCAGCACATCGTCGTCATCAGCCCACAAGATGAAGTCGAAGAGAGCCTTGCCCTGCGGGGTCAACAGGCCGGTCCAGCGCGGCGCGCGCTCCGTCAGCGTCAGCACGTCGCGTGTCAGCAACCCCTGAAGGAAAGACCGCGCCTCCTCGCCGGAAATTCGTAGGATCGCGCGGTCGGTGAGGGTGGTGCCGGTCATCGGCTTTAGGTAGGACGGCATGGTCCCCTAGCCAAGACGAGATTTGCAGCCATGCCCCAGACCTTCGACATGATCCTGAAGAACGGCACCGTGCATACGCCGGGCGGGGCGGAGAGCGCGGATGTGGGCGTTCGCGGCGGCAAGATCGTCGCGATAGGCACGAACCTGGGCGACGCGGGCGAGGTGATCGACTGCACCGGCCTCGACGTGCTGCCCGGCTGCATCGACAGTCAGGTCCATTTCCGCGAGCCGGGGCTGGAGCATAAGGAAGACCTCGAATCGGGCAGCCGCGCCGCCGTGCTGGGCGGCATCACCGCCGTGTTCGAAATGCCCAACACCAATCCCAACACCGATACGGCCGAGCGCGTGCATGACAAGCTCACGCGCGCGCATCACCGCATGTGGTGCGACCATGCCTTCTATGTCGGCGCGACGGCGGACAATGCCGAGCAGTTGAAGGAACTGGAGCGCATTCCCGGCACATCGGGGGTCAAGATCTTCATGGGCGCATCGACCGGCAGCCTGCTGGTGGACGATGACGACGCGCTGTCCCGCGTGCTGGCGTCGGGCAGCCGCCGGGTCGCGATCCATGCCGAGGACGAGGCGCGGATGAACGCGCGCAAGGAATATGCGCTGTCGGGTGATCCGTCCACCCACCCGGTCTGGCGCGACGACGAAAGCGCGATGATCGCGACCAGGCGGATCATCGCGCTGGCCCGCAAGGCGCGGCGTCGCATCCACATCCTCCACATCACGACGCCCGCCGAACTCGAATATATCGCGCAGAACAAGGACATCGCGACCTGCGAAGTGACGCCGCAGCATCTGACGCTGGCGGGCGAAGACGCCTATCCGCACCTTGGCACCTATGCGCAGATGAACCCGCCGATCCGATCGAGTGCGCATCGCGATGGCCTGTGGTTCTGGCTCAACCAGGGCGTACCCGACGTTCTAGGTAGCGACCATGCGCCGCATACGATCGAGGAAAAGGCGAAGACCTATCCCGCGTCTCCCAGCGGCATGCCGGGCGTGCAGACTTTAGTGCCGCTGCTGCTCGACCATGTGGCGAACGGGCGACTTACGCTGCGCCGCTTCATCGAACTGACGTCCTCGGGGCCGCAGCGTGTGTTCGGGCTGACCGGCAAGGGCCGGATCGCGCTCGGCTATGACGCGGACTTTACCGTGGTCGATTTAAAGAAGCGCTGGACCGTCGGCAGCGAATGGCTCGCGTCGCGCTGCAACTGGTCGCCGTTCGAGGGCATGGACCTTACCGGCAAGGCGGTCGGCACGATCATCCGAGGCAACAAGGTGATGTGGGAAGACACACTCGCTGACGCCGCCATCGGCGAGCCGGTACGGTTCGAGGCGACGCAGTTCAGGTAAGGCCAAATAATCGACAACCCAACTCCGTTCTCCCTGAGCTTGTCGAAGGGTCCTCTTTCCCTTTCGTTCCGGAAAAGAAGGGCTTCGACAGGCTCAGCCCGAACGGCTTTTAGGTGATGAAAGCGCGCAAAAACGGGCCGCCGTCGCGAACTCCGCAGCCCGTCTGGCGCTGCGGGCGGCGGCTTCGGCGTCCTCGCCCCATTGTTCGACTTGCCATGCCTCGTCGATCTCAGCCGCTTGCCAGACTGCCGCAGGATCATATCCGCCCTCGACGATGGCAAGGCCGCAGACGAGCGATCCGCTGAGCGTCACCAACGCCGACAATCCGGCTAGCGTGAAGGGGTCGAGCGCTGAAACCGCTGTAGCGAGCCGATCAAGCGTCTCATCTGACTGCGCGACCGGAAGGATGCCCTGCGTCACGACAAAAGCAACATCATAGCGCCCGCGCGCCCATTCCAGCAGCGGGTCCCATGTAGCCTTCTGCCGCGCGACCAGTGCCTCCGGCCCGTCGGCACGATAGCAAAGCAGGTCGCTCTGCGCATAGCGCGCGATCCCGGCGGCAAAATCCGCCTTGTTGGTGCCGATGTGATCGATCGCGGCATTGGCAAGCCCCGTCACCGGCATGGCAGCGGGATCGATCTCATCCCCCTGCGCGCGCCATTCGTCGGCTACGGCGTCGGCCAGCGCCTGCGCCGGGAGCGCCACCAATGCGCGGGCAGGCGTACGGACGGGGCGACCGTCGAGCGTGATCGACAATCCATCGTCCGCCCGGACGATCTCGACATCCGTGTAGAAGCGTTTCATTGCGGCGGCCTCGTGCGGAACAGCGCCGCCAGAAGGCGCGGCACGATGATGAACTGGAACAGGCCGGTCAGCACCATGATCGTGCCGAACGCCTTGGCCTTTGTACCCTGCACCCAGGAAAAGCGCTGCATGATCGCGACGAAGCCGAACATCACGATGAACGCGCCCGACAGACGAAACAGGCCGATGGCGAAATGCCGTTGACGCGCGACCTTGTCGGGATCGATCGGGGGAGGGGGCGTTTGGCTCATGCCGCGTCGATATGCGCGCGCAATTCCGCGCTGTCCATCGCCACGCCTGATGCGCCCGATGCGATCAGCAGATCAGGCGGATGATAGCCCCAGCCGACGCCGATTCCGCGCACACCCGCCGCTGCGCCCATCTCCATGTCAAAATTGGTGTCGCCGATCATCACCGTAGTCTCTGGCTCCGCACCCGCTTCCGCCATCGCGGTCAGCAGCATGGAGGGATGCGGTTTGGACGGATGCCGATCGGCGGTCTGGAGCGTCACGAACAGCGGCGCGATCCTATGGTGGGCGAGGCAGAGCGCCAAGCCGCGATCCGACTTGCCCGTCGCTACGCCCAGCAGCCAGCCCGCTGCATCCAGGTCCCGCACCAGTTCGCCGATGCCGGGATAAAGCGGCTCGCACACGCCTTCCTCCCGCCGCATCGCCTGGAACGCCAGCTTGTAGCATTCGGCCAGATGATCGTGGAAGTCGCTTTCCGCGTCCGGCAGCAATCGTGCCATCGCCTCTGGCAGCGACAGCCCGACGACGGACAGGATCGCCAACCGCTCGGGCGGCGTCAGCCTTGCCTCCTCGAACGCGCGCGCCATCGCCGTGCAGATGCTGTGCTGGCTATCGACCAGCGTGCCGTCGCAATCGAACACCGCGAGCCGGTTGCTCATCCCTTGCGGCTGCTCCCACGCGAGCGGCGCTCGCCCTTGCGATCCTTGCGAATCTGCTTGGCATGCTGGCGCGCAAACTTCTTTTCATCTTCGCGCGTCGGCGTCCGGTCGATCTCGTCGTCCAGCGGCAGATCGCCGAGGTTCAGGTCGAAGCCCAGGTCGG
The DNA here is from genome assembly GCA_913773715.1 of uncultured Sphingobium sp. The sequence continues at coordinate 377 of CAJYHD010000390.1, read as the reverse complement.
CGAGACTGTTGGCGAAATGCGACGGCAGCTCCGCCGTCACATCGACGCGCCCGCCATCAGGATGATCGACGCGGATGCGGCGCGCGTGAAGGTGCATCTTGCGGCTGATCGTGCCGCTCAGGAACGCATCCTTGCCGCCATATTTGCCGTCGCCGACGATGGGATGGCCGATCGCTGCCATATGGACGCGCAGCTGATGCGTGCGCCCGGTATAGGGTTGCAACTCGACCCAAGCGGCGCGGTTGCCCGCACGCTCGATCACACGATAGCGGGATCGCGACGGCAGGCCTTCCACTTCGTCCACATGCATCTTCTCGCCGCCAGTACCCGGCTGCTTGGCGAGCGGCAATTCGATCATGCCGTCCTCGATCGACGGC
>CAJYHD010000389.1 GCA_913773715.1 uncultured Sphingobium sp. | reverse complement strand
GACGGATCGAATCCGACTTGAGCCGCAGGTCCAGCGCCTTGTTGAGATTCGCCCGCACACCCTCCATCGCGCGCGATCCAATCGCCTCGACGCGTGCCTGCTCGACCGCGTCGAACACCGCCCGCGCCACCGCTTCGGCGGGCATAGCGGACGCATGCATCTTCGCATTATGATGGCGCAGCTTCAGCGCGTTGGCATCGGCAAAGCCCCGTGCCAGCGCAACCTGCTCGGCGGGCAATGCGCGACCGGGCGTCGGCACCTTGATCGCCTTGCCCGTCATGTGCGGCGTGTCGGCGGTGAAACTCACGTCCACCTCGCCATCGCGCGTCATCGCCCGCGCTGCGCCGGAAAGCACATCCTTGAAAGCGTCGAGGGGCGACCGCTCGCTCACGGCGTCAACAATGCGTCACGCAACGCCCTTCGCTCTTCGTGACCGACGCCCACCCGATCGCGCAGATAGCCGTCGACCCCGCCATGTTCGGCATCGAGCGTCTCGAACATGACCTCGAGATAAGCTGCATCAGCCCGGAGCACCGGCCCGACCACGTCAGACCCGTTGCGCAGCGCTCTGGACAAGCGCGATTCCGCCTGCCCGAGATGCCAGCCCCAGTCGGCATGCTCGTTCGTGGCCAGATAGTCGAGGAGGATGCGTTCCCGCGACACGCCCAGCGCGGCGAGGATCAGCGCCGCGCCCACGCCCGTCCGATCCTTTCCCGCCGCACAGTTGATCAGGATTGGCAAGCGATTGGCAAGCATCTGCCCGAACATGGCGCGATAGGATTCGGCATGATCGTCAGCCACTAGGCGATAGACGGCAATCATCGCCCGGTACATATCTTCCGCCGTCGCGTCCTCCGCTTTCAGCACCTGGCTTAGCACGCCGCTCGTCTCGGAATAGTCGCGGCAATAATAATCGACGTCGGCACCATGCCACGATGTCGGCTCCTCGGCCCGCTCGCTGGGTCGCCGCAGGTCGCAGATCGCCCGAATGCCCAAGGCGCGCAACGCCTGCGCATCGTCATCCGTTAGCAACGACATCGTCCCCGAACGATAGAGCATGCCCGTGCGAACGGTCCGGCCATCCAAGGTGTCATGACCACCAAAGTCGCGCAGATTGAACGCGCTTTTGAGAGGCAACGGGCAAGTCTGCATAAGGCCGTCTTGGGTCATGGCCTTTCGGCCTCACGCACCTGCGGCACGGCGATCGTCTCAATCTGCGTCTCGACTTCGCTCATCAGCTTGTGGATCGGGCATTTGGCGGCGACGGCGATCAACTTGTCATGCTGGTCGTCGGTTATGGGACCGGTGACGGCGATGCGCGTCGTCAGCTTGTAGACGCCCTGCCGCTCGCCGCTGGCATCGCGCACGACGCCGACGTGGATATCCTCCACGGGGATCGCGTTGCGCTGCGCATACCAGAGCATCGTCATCGCCTTGCACGCGCCGAGCGCCGCATCATACAGATCATGCGGGTCGGGACCTGCATCATGGCCATCGGGCGTGGACATGTCCGCCACGATCTCATGGCCCCGAATACTGATCCGGTGGGCCGTGCCGCCTGCCGGGTCGATGCGTTCGACGACGATCATGGCTCAGGCAGCCCGGCTAGCGACGCTTTCAGGCAAATCCTTGCCGAAGACGCGCTGATAATATTCGGCGACCAGCGCCCGCTCCGCCTCGTCGCATTTGTTGAGGAAGGAGAGGCGGAAGGCGAAGCCGACATTCTTGAAGATCAGCGCATTCTGCGCCCAGCTGATTACGGTGCGGGGCGACATGACGGTCGAAATGTCGCCGTTGATGAAGCCCTGCCGCGTCAGTTGGGCGACCTTGATCATATTCTCGACTTCCTTGCGGCCGCCCTCATGATCATATTCGCCCGACTTCGCCAGAACCACCTGCGCCTCGGTCGCGGCGGGCAGATAGTTGAGCGCCACGACCAGGTTCCAGCGGTCCATCTGACCCTGGTTGATCTGCTGCGTGCCATGATAAAGGCCGGTCGTATCGCCAAGACCCACGGTATTGGCGGTCGCGAACAGGCGGAAATGCGGGTTCGGGCGGATCACGCGATTCTGGTCGAGCAACGTCATCTTGCCGTCCGTTTCCAACACGCGCTGGATCACGAACATGACATCGGGGCGACCTGCGTCATATTCGTCGAACACCAGCGCAACCGGACGCTGGAGCGCCCAAGGGAGCAGGCCTTCGCGAAACTCCGTCACCTGCTGCCCGTCCTTCAGCACGATGGCGTCGCGTCCGACGAGGTCGATGCGGCTGATATGCGCGTCGAGGTTGATGCGGATGCACGGCCATTTGAGGCGCGCGGCGACCTGCTCGATATGGCTCGACTTGCCGGTGCCATGATAGCCCTGCACCATCACGCGGCGGTTGTAGGCAAAGCCCGCCAGGATCGCGAGCGTGGTGTCGGGATCGAACACATAGGCGGGGTCGAGGTCGGGCACCCGCTCGTCCGCCTGGCTGAAAGCCGGGATCTTCATATCGACATCGACGCCGAACAGCTCGCGCGCATCCACTTCGCGATCGGGCGCTTCCAGCAGCGTTTCGGCGCGGGCGTCGGGCTGGACGTTGGAGATATCGGTCATCGGCGCAAGTCATCTTTCCGTGGGGGTCGGCTCCGCCCTAGACCATGGTCCGAGCATCTGTCGAGACAATGGGGCTTCGCCATGCGGCGATCAAGCCGCCTGTCGGCGCATATTGGCCCTGCCCTGTCCTACGGCGCGCTCTAACGCCAAGATGATGCCGCTCTTTCGCAGCCAATCATCCATCAGCGTAATAAAGTAACGAGACAGCGTAACGAAATGTCGTATTTTGCGGGAAATATGCGAAGTTAAGCGAACGCCTCGGCCTTGCGCAAATGGCCATAGGCTTCGATCACATCCTGCAACGCGCCCTCATGACTGCGGTCGCCGCCATTATGATCGGGGTGATAGCGACGCAACAATTCGGTGTAGCGGGTCCGAAGCGCCTTGCGATCGGCGTCTACGGCCAAGCCCATGACCAACATCTGCCTGCGATCCTCGTGCGAGAGGAACTTGCCATCCTGCCGCATCTGGTTGTCGGCCCGCGCCTTGGCGACGCGCTCCTTGAATTTCGCCCCGATGGCGTCGAGCGGATCGGCGAAGTCGGCCCAGCGCGGCGGCGGGCTGGTCGCATTGCTGGAAAAAGCGCGCGTCTCCCGCTCCCATCCGGCATAGGGGCGCTGCGCGGCGGAGATTTCCTCCGCGCTCATGCCGCTGAAGAAATTATAGCCCTGATTGAACTGGCGCACATGGTCCAGGCACAGCCAGCGCCATTGCGGTCCTTCCTGATGCGCGGAGCGGCCCTCCAGCGGCGGCGCGCGAAACTCGCCCGGCTCCGGGCAACCTTCGACCGCGCAGGAACGGCCAGTTTCCACGCGTCCGTGAAAGCGGTTGAAACGTCGGGTCGAGAAGGGGTCGCTACTCAAGATCGTCCTGATGCAATGCCGGCAAAGCAGCCTATATAGGGGACATGACCACCGACCTTAAAGGCCCCGTTGCCGCTGAAATCGAAGCCCGCCTGCGCGCGGCTCTCGATCCCGAACAGCTTTTCGTGATCGACGACAGCGAAAAGCATCGCGGCCATGCGGGGCATGACGGATCGGGCGAAAGCCACTTCACGGTCGAGATCGTCAGTGATCGCTTTGCGAGCCAGAACCGCGTTGCCCGCCAGCGGATGGTGAATGCCGCGCTGTCCGACCTGTTGCGAGAAAAAGTCCATGCCCTCGCCATCAAGGCGCGCGCGCCCGGCGAAGCCTGAGCCGTGCCGGGAGACTTTCGTCCGTCCCGGCGTTAGGCGATCATCGCAACGATTTGGGAGATGCAGCTTGGCCTATGACCTTTGGTATTGGCCGACGATTCCGGGTCGCGGCGAGTTCGTCCGCCTGACGCTGGAGGCCTGCGCCATCCCCTACCGTGATCGCGCGCGGGAGGATGGGGCCGAAGCGATGATGGCCGACATGAAACGCCATGAAGCAGCCCCCGCCTTCGCCCCGCCCTATCTGGCGATCGATGGAATGACCATCGCGCAGACTGCCAACATCCTCTTCTATCTGTCGGAGCGGCACGAATGCGGTCCGTCTGGGATGAAGAGCCGCTACTGGCTGGCGCAGGTGCAACTGACGATCATGGACATGGTCGCCGAAGCGCATGACGTGCATCACCCCCTCGGCGTCGGTCTCTATTATGAGGATCAGAAGACGGAGGCGCAGCGCCGCGCGAGGGAATTTCGCGAAGAACGCATCCCCAAATTCCTCGACTATTTCGAGCGGGCGCTCGGCGCGGAAGCTGGCGACTGGCTGGCAGGCGCGCGCTGGAGCTATGCCGACCTTTCGCTGTTCCAGCTGATTGCGGGACTGCGCTACGCCTTTCCGCAACGCATGACCTCGGTCGATCATGAGTATCCCGCCGTCATGGCCCTGCACGATCGCGTTGCCGCTTTGCCGGCACTGGCGGACTATCTGGGGAGCGACCGTCGCCTCCCCTTCAGCGAGGACGGCATCTTCCGCCACTATCCCCAATTGGATGCCGCATGACCGCGAACGACATCATTCTCCAGAGCATTACCCCTGTCACTCATGACCTGGGCGACTTCAAGGTGCATCGTTCGCTTCCTGCCCGCGAGCGGACGATGGTCGGCCCCTTCATCTTCTTCGATCAGGCCGGACCAGCGCGGATCGCACCGGGGCAAGGGATCGATGTTCGCCCGCACCCGCACATCAATCTCGCCACCGTCACCTACATGTATGAAGGCGCGTTCCTGCATCGCGATTCGCTCGGCACGGAGCAGTTGATCGAGCCGGGTGCGGTGAACCTGATGACGGCGGGCAGCGGCATCGTCCATTCCGAACGCTCCCCCGATGAGGATCGCGCCAAAGCATCCAAGCTTTCGGCGATCCAGACCTGGCTCGCCCTGCCGGAGCGGGACGAGGAAATGGCTCCAGCCTTCGAACATGTCCGCGAAGGCGGCCTTCCCATCATCGAAAGCGACGGCGCCCGCGCACGCATCATCATGGGATCGCTCTGGGGTGAGACCGCGCCCGTCACCACCTACGCCCAGACCATCTATGCCGACATTCAGCTGGCGCCCGGCGGCAGCATCCCCATCGATCCGTCGGCGGAAGAGCGCGCGATCTATGTATCGGGTGGCGACGCAGCGCTGGACGGCGTGCTGCTCGCGCCTCAGACGCTCTATGTCCTGCGCCCCGGCATCCGCGCGACGCTGATGAGCGTCGATGGCGGACGGGTGATGCTGTGTGGTGGAGAGGCTTTTGCCAAGCCCCGCCATGTCTGGTGGAACTTCGTCTCGTCCTCGACCGATCGGCTGCGTCAGGCGCGCGAGGATTGGGAAGCGATGCGCTTTCCGCTAATCCCCGGCGACGATCAGGAATTCATCCCGATCCCGCACGGGCAGCCCAAGACCGTCAGCTACCCTTAAGCCTCTGCAAACATCAGCGTCATCCCCCGGCGCGGCCGTATGGTGAGGCGGCTGATCGGTTCGGGCTTGTAACCCTTGGGTACCGACAGGCGGTAGCGGCGCACGGTCGCGGCGATGACGGTCATCACCTCCTGCTGGGCAAAGCCCGCGCCTACGCAAACCCTGGGACCGCGCCCGAAAGGCAGCCACGCCTGCCGCGCCATATCGGCATTGGCGGGATCATCGAAGCGGTCGGGATCGAAGCCGTGCGGGCACGCCCAGTTCTCTTCGTTACGCTGCGTCAGCCACGGCGCGACCACCAGCATCGCGCCCGGTTCCAGTTCCTTGTCGCGCATCGTCATCGGGCAAGGCACTTCGCGCGGGAAGAAGGCGAGCGGAGGATAAAGGCGTAACGTCTCCTTAAAGACGTTGCGCACCGCGTTCATCTGCTTGAGCATAGCGGCGGTGAACGGCTGATCGCCAGCGGCCTTGGCAACCTCGTCGCGTACCCGATCCTGTATATGCGCGCATTCGGCGAGTAGGTAGAGCGCCCATGTCATCGTGCTGGCCGATGTTTCATGACCTGCCAGGAAGACCGTCGCCACCTGATCCATCACGGCGTTCAGCCTGAACGGCTCGCCCGTCTTGGGATGCCTGGCCTCGATCAGCGATTGGAGAATATCCTTATGCTGGGCGGGATCGCCCGCATGAAAGGCATTGAACCGCTCTTCCACGATCGGGCGGAACACGTCGCGTATCGCCTCGGCAGGCTTGACCGCGCGCCGCTGGAACCAGCCCTTGGGCAAGCCGTAGAGACCCAGCATCGAGGAGGAGTGGGAGTAGCGCTGGAAGCGTCCGAACGCCTTATGGATGATCGCCGACCGCCGGGTGTCGAGCGTCTGCGAGAAGAGGGTGCGAAAGATGATGTCGGCCGCGACATGGGTCATCATCGGGTCGATGTCGATCGGTTTTGTCCGATCCGTGCCTGCGATCCGGTCGAGGAAGGCATCGGCGGCCGCGACCATCAGCGGCATCGACTTGTGGAGCGCGGTGTGGGCAAAGGCGGGGTTCACCATGGCCCGCTGGTTCTCCCAATCCTCGCCATTGGCAGAAAAAACCCCGTTGCCGATCAGCGGCCAGAGTTCCTCCACCAGATTGCGGTGCTTGGGAAATTTGGTGCCGCCCTTCAGGATCTGGTCCACCAGCGGCAGTTCGTTGGCGATATACATGCGCTCGCCCCGTCCGCGCACCTCGCCCATCTTCATAGTGTAGCTCTTTTCGAACAGCACATGAATCCAGCTGTGCCAGCCGATGAAGAAGCGGCGCAGCATCGTCCGCTTGTTGCGCGCGGGCTGCGGGAAAGGCGGGATGAAGGGCTGGTCTGTCATTCTATGGTCCGAAAAGCGGCGACAGCCTCGTCCAGCGGGCGCGGGCCAGCGGTGAGGCTGATGAAGTCGAGCGGCGACAGGCGATCGCCGACGCGCAAATAGTCGAAATGTGCCTCATATTTGTTCGACCAGCCGCTCAGATAATTTTCGGGCCGGTAGAAGGCGTGGAAGCGCGGCGAGAGCATATCGACGCGGGCCGCATGGCTGTCCGCCACGAGGAGGAAGGGGTTCACATCGAAATAAGCCGCGCCGTCGGGCGGTGATGAAAGATCGACATAGCGGAAATGCTTGTCGGTCAGAGCCGCAAGATCGCGGTGGTACCAGGTCGCGTCGGTTCGGAGCGCGATGACCGGCACCACCTGCCCCAATCCCACCATCGCGAAGTTGGGCGGCAGTGTGTCGCCGCGCAGCTCGAACAGGCGACGCATGACCGACATGCCGAGAATCGTTCCTGCACTATGCGTGACAAATAGGATTTCGTCCCACGGCCCATCAAGATCATCGGCGATCCGGCGCGCGAATGCATCTAGCCGATCGTCGAGCGCTTCGCCCGGCCCGTTCTGGGCAAGTGTATGGTGATAATAGGTGAAACGCAGCAGCCAAGGCACGACCAGCTTCGTCAGCCTGTGCCCAGAAAGAAGGGCGCTTGTCGCGATCCCGATCAACGCACCCGCCCAGAATGGCAGGACTATCCACAGGAGAAGCGCCGGAACGAGCGCAAACAGCAGCGGGATCAGGATCGACAGGATCGGAGGGTAGAGGATCGTGATGACCGGCCCGGACCGCAGCTTGCGCATCCGCGCGAACTGCATGAAACGGGCATGGCCGACATAGGTCGCGATCGATCGCAGCGCCAAAGTCGCGGGATTGCGAATCCAGACCTTGCCGACCAGATCCTCCCAACGGAGATATTCATAATCGGTGACGACGTCCGCTTGATCGTTCGCAACGTTCCAGACGGTCGACACTGCCGATCCCGCCGGACCGGCGCGGCGTCCGCCCACCATCACCGTCTCGCCCGACAGCGCTTCATAGCGTAAAGCCTGCTCGCGATAGAGCTGGTGATAGAAACGCACGCCGCGCGGATCGAATCCGCCGAGATAGAAGACTTTCCGCTTGAACTTTTGCACTGCCCCAGCCCTAATCGGACCATGACCATGCCCGAACGCGATTACTGCTATTTCATAGACCATCGCAAATACAACCGAAACATCGGCTGTCGAAGGCACGATAACGCCTATGGTATCAATGGTGGCGGCAGCGAACGGGACCGCTGGCGGGCGGACTTCGCTTTCTACCGTCATATGAAGGCAAACGGCGACCCGATGGCGATCCCGTCATTGCTGGCCTGTCTGATCTTCGGCTGGTTCTGCTGGAACTATCATCCGGGCAAGGGCCTGTGGCGCGGCCAGATGCTGCGCCGCTTCGCCAAGGCACCCAAATGATAAACAAAAACTTCGGCACTTTTCGGGGGCTG
>CAJYHD010000388.1 GCA_913773715.1 uncultured Sphingobium sp. | reverse complement strand
CGGCCGAATGCTGCCCGATCTTGTCGAGGTTGCGACCGCGTTTGAACCCGTCGCGATCGGCCTCGACCAAGATCAGCGATACGCCGCGCGCACGCGCCTTGGGATCGGTCTTCGCCGCAACGATGATCAGATCCGCACTCTGGCCGTTCGTAATATAGGTCTTAACGCCGCTGACGACATAATGATTGCCGTCACGCACCGCCGTCGTTCGGATCGCCTGCAGGTCGCTGCCCGTCCCCGGCTCGGTCATGGCGATCGCGGTGATGACTTCGCCCGACACCATCTTCGGGAGCCATTCGCGCTTCTGCTCCTCTGACCCATAGTCCAGGATATAGTCGGCGGTGATGTCCGACTGGAGCGTGATGCCAGCCGAGCAGCCCGCGTAGGACAGCTCCTCATCGATCACGGCATTGTAGCGAAAATCGAGGCCCAGCCCGCCATACGCCTCGGGCAAGGTCGGACACAGCAGCCCCGCCTCTCCACAGTCGCGCCAAAACTGCCGGTCGACGACCCCCTCTCGCTCCCAGCGATCAAGATTGGGCGTCAGCTTGGCATCGAACAATTTGCGGACCTGTTCGCGAAACATTTCGAGCTGGTCGTCGAAGACGGTGCGGTCGGCGGTTTCGATCACGATGACAACTCCTGGGGCGCAGTACGATAACGATCGACCAGTAACCGCTTGGCGAGTTTGCCGGTCGGCAGGCGGGGCAATTCGGGCGTGAACTCGATCCGGCGCGGCACCTTCACGCCGGACATGCTCTGGCGCATCCAGACGATCAGTTCCTCGCCGAGCGCGTCCCCGGCGTCGTCCCAAGAGCGTGGCTGGACGACCGCCACGACGCACTCGCCCATCTCGGCATCGGGGACGCCGATGACGGCCGCGTCCATCACGCGCTCGTGCGTGACGAGCAGGTTCTCGATTTCCTGCGGATAGACGTTCACCCCGCCGGAAATAATCATGAAACTCTGCCGGTCGGTCAGGTACAGGAAGCCCTCGGCATCGACGTGACCGATGTCGCCCAGCGTCGACCAGCCGTGCCGGTTGTGCGCCGCCGCCGTCTTTTCCGGATCGTTGTGATAGTCGAAGCCTGGCCCATCGGCGAAATAGACCAGTCCGTCGGCGCCGACCGGCGCTTCCTCGCCGTCCTCGCCGCAGATCTTGAGCGTGCCGATGACCGCGCGGCCGACCGACCCTCGATGCGTCAGCCAGTCGGCCGAACCGATCATCGTCATGCCATTGCCCTCGGTGCCGGCATAATATTCGAGCAGGATCGGACCCCACCAGCCGATCATCGCCGCCTTGACCGGGATCGGGCAGGGAGCCGCCGCATGGATCGCCAGTCGCAGCGTGCTGTGGTCGTAGCGCGCACGGACCTCGGCCGGCAGCTTCAGCAACCGCACGAAATGCGTCGGCACCCATTGGCTGTGCGTCACGCCATAGCGCTCGATCGCGGTGAGCGCCGCTTCGGCGTCGAACCGCTCCATCAGGACGATCGTTCCGCCCAGCCGGTGGACGGCCATCGACCAGCGCAGGGGCGCAGCGTGATAGAGCGGGGCCGGACCGAAATAGACGGTGTCGGGCCCCATGCCCAAGCGCGCCGAGCCCAGATCGCTGATGGCATTGGGCGCGGCGATATCGGGATTTTCCGGAAGGGCGGGACGAATGCCCTTGGGTCGGCCGGTCGTCCCCGACGAATAGAGCATGTCGGTCCCGCCGCGTTCGTCGGCGATCGGCGTTTCGGGCTGGTCGCTGGCGGGATCGTCCTCGACAAGCAGAAGGGCGGCATTGCCGATCGCCGCGCGAACGGCCTCGCTTGCCAAGGCCCGCGACGCAATGACCAGCTCCGCCCCGCTATCGGCAACGATGTAGCCGATCTCCGCCGGCGTCAGCTTGGTCGAAATGCAGGTGAGGTAGAGGCCGGCCCGCTGCGCGCCCCAAGCGATATCAAAATACACCGGATGGTTGTCGAGCAGGACCGCAATGACATCGCCGGGGGCCAAGCCCGACGCCCGAAACAGATGCGCGTAACGATTCGATCGCGCATCTAGTTCGGCGTAGGAAACAACCGCTCCGGTCGCCGCATCGATCACCGCAGGCTTGTCGCCGTTAGTCATCGCGTAACGTGCCGGATGTTGGCTGTCGGGCGCAGTCATGGTCAGAATGACCCGCGAAGCGTCACGCCGTACGTCCGCGACGGCGCAAGATAGACATTCTCGTCCCCCGCCTGCAGCGGCGTGTTGAAGGCGACGGTCGGATAGGTCTTGTTGAACAGGTTCTGGACAAAGCCCTCGATCGTGACGCCCAACCGCTCCGACTTAAGGCCCAGGTTTGCGTTTACCACCGACACTGCACCACGGTTCGCGACGGACGCGGTGTTGATGAACTGCGCGCTTGAGTATTGATATTGCGCGCGCCCGGTCAGCCGCAGGTCCGAGGTCATCGGCAGATCGAGGTTCAGGGACGCGTTGCCCGCCAGCTTCGGCGCATACCGGAACCGCTGACCCGACAGGGCCGAGCCCAGTGAGGCATCGCTGCCATATTGCGCATGCGGCAGCCACGTCGCATCGAGATTTAACTGCACACCCGGGACAATCTCGAAGAGATTCTCGATTTCCGCCCCGTAAAGCTCCGCCGAGCGGGCGTTGAGCACGGTGAAGCGCAAGCCGACGAACTGCGCGACCTGAAGGTTCGTGATGCTGTTGTAGAAGACCGCGACGTTCGTCCGCGCGCGGCCGCCCAGATACTGGAGCTTCGCGCCAAACTCGCCGGCGTTGACCGTTTCCGGGCGATAGATGGGATTGAGCGGCAGCGCGCCCGGCACCTCGGCCGGATTGTTGATATTCGTGCCCGCGGCGTTTGCGTCGATGTTGACGCCGCCCGCCTTAAACCCGCGATTGTAGGTCAGATAGACCATCGTGTCGGCATTTGGCCGATACTGCAGCCCCACCGTGCCGCTGAGCGCACGATTGTTCGTCGCCCGATCATAGCTGGGACCGGGTGCCACCTGCAGCACGCGGAAGGCCGCGTTACGAAGCGGCGTAAAGAAGTCGTAGCCGAAGCGGCCGGTCTTTCGCTCGATCGAATAGCGCGCACCGAGGATCAGATTGACCGTCGACGACAGCTTCGCATCGAAATGGGCGAAACCGGCATAAGAACTTGCCGATCCGGCCATGCGCTCCGATGCCCACAGCCCGGGCGGTGCCGCCGCGGTTCCTGGCGGCAGACCCAACCCCGAAAACAGCAGCGTGTTGATATAGACTTGCGCCTGGCTGCCCCAATAAACGCGGCGCGTCATCTTGAGCTGTTCGTCGGAGATGAAGGCGCCCAGCACGAGATTCGCGTTCAGCGGCGCGACGGGGGTCGTGTAGGTGAGTTCCTGCGACAGGAACTGGCTGTCGAATGTTTCATCCAGTCGGAACACGTCGGCAGCCGAAAAGTCTGCGTCGGCATCCAGCTGACTTAGTGAAAAATGCCGGACAGCGGTGACGGACTTGAGTTCGCCCTCGCCGATCCCGGCGGTGAAGATACCGGTAAAGCCATAGTCGGTGACGGTCTGCCGCGTGGGCTGGGTCAACGCGGTCTGCCGCGCCGGGTATCCCTGCGGCACTGCCAGCCCCCCCGCGCGGGTCAGACCGTCGATCAGCGGCTGGGTCGGGCCGTTGATGTAGTCGACGCTGCCATAGCAGCAATTGCCGGTGGACTTCGAATAGTCACCGATCAGTTGCAGCGCGTAACTGTCTGACGGATCGATCAGCAACTGTGCCTTGAACGCCCGCGACGTCTTGCCATTGACGTCCTCGCCGGTGTTCACGTCCGTCAGGAAACCCGCGCTCTTGCCGTAAAGCGCAGAGACGCGCAGCGCGGCGACCCCGTCGACCAACGGCACGTTGATCGCAGCCTTCCCGGAATAGATGTCCTCGTTGCCGTAGCTGGCTTCGTAACGCCCCTCGACCCGGTTGACGTTCGGGCGCGTCGAATCGATCAGCACGGCGCCGCCGGACGTGTTCTTGCCAAACAGCGTTCCCTGCGGCCCGCGCAGCACCTGGACCGAGCCGACGTCAAGGAAGTTTTCGAGCGCGGAGGCAGCTCGCGTCCGATAGACACCGTCGATGAAAATCCCGACCGCTCCCTCGAACGACCGGCTGTTGCCGGTCGTTCCGAGACCACGGATGATGACGTTGGCGGTGGACGACGAGATGTTGCTCGCCCGGAATTGAATGCTCGGCGAGATCGCCGTTATGTTGGAGATGTTGTCGACCCGCGCAGTGGCCAGGGCATCGGCGTCCGCCGCAGTGACGGCGATCGGCACGTCCTGAAGCCGTTCCGAACGGCGCTGCGCAGTGACGATGATATCCGACAAGGCACCATCGCCCGTGTCACTTTGCGATTGCGCTTGGGCCGGAATCGGAGCCGCAGCGCCGGTGCCCGCAGGCTCTGTTTGCGCCGCTGCGGACGTCGCGATGCCCAGCGAAACTCCCGCCGCCAACCATCCCTGCATTTCGCCTCTCCAATTTAAAGCGTCGTTTTCCGACGTCCAACCAATATTGTTTGAGCGCACAAACAAGGTCAACAGAAAAATTTGCGGACGATTTGTCGCCGTGTATGACCTGCGGGTTTGCCCCCCCTTTCGGCCAGGGTGTGATGCTCCCATAGGCGTCGCCCGCCCCGGCAATGCGGGGCAAGTGCGACGACCTCCCGGTCGTCAATATCGTGAAGATGGGAGGGGTGCCGGCCGGCCACCTGCGATCGGTGCCGGCCGACTGCGTTGCGACGCTAGACCAGCAGAAAGCGCATAAAGACGTCGACGATCAGCTTTGCGTTGCGCTTGCTCAGCGCGGCATCCAGTTCCTCCCCGAACACTGCGGTCAGGATGAAGCGGGACGCGTGAAGGCCGTCGGCGGCGCCGACCGTCGCAAAGAAGAACAACATCTTGTCGATGGGCCGGAATATACCCGCCGCTACGCCTTCATCGATGATCCGCTCCTGCGCGGCGGTCATCGGGCGGATGAACTGCTCCGTCAGCGCCGCCGCCCTTTCCGCCGAGGCATTCCGTGACATGAACTGCAGAAGGCGGTTGAAGAATGGAGCGCGGAAATAGGCCATGACCACGCCATGCAGATGCAGCCGCATCTTCTCTTCCGGGGTCAGGTCGGACTGCAGCAGGTTATCGAGCTCCTTCAGCGCATCGCCGACGCTCGACTCCAAAACCGCGAACAACAGCCCTTCCTTGTTTCCGAAATAATAGCCGATCAGCCCCTGCGGCAGCCCTGCCTGCTCCGCGATATCGACGAACGAGACGTCCAGCGAATCGCGCTCCGCCATCAACTTCGATGCCGCGAGGACGAGTTCGCGCGCTGATCCGGATTCTTGCGGCGTCGCCCTGCTGCGACGCCGGGTGGCAGTGGCCATAACGATCTTCCTTCGTTCACTTTACCGTGAAACGGATAGGCAAATGCTTCAGCCCGCTCACAAAACATGATGCGACATAGGACGGTTCGCCATCGAGTTCGACATCCGCGATGCGATCCCAGAAAGCGCGGTGGAAGGCAGCGATCTCCAGTTTGGCGAGATACTGACCAAGGCATTGATGCGGCCCATAGCCGAATGCCAGATGGTTGTTCGGCGTGCGATTGACTTGAAAACTGTCGGGATCGTCAAAGGCGCGGCCGTCCCGACAGCCGGATGCATAGGACAGCAGCAGCGAATCGCCGGCGCGCAGGGCGCGGCCATTCAGGTCGCAATCAGCCTGAACGGTGCGCATGAAATGCTTGACCGGCGCCGTCCATCGGATCGCTTCGGTCGCGAAATTGGGCAGCAGGCCCATATCCTTTCGCAACATCGCATGCTGCTCGGGCGCCTCGATCAATGCCAGCAGCCCGCCTGCGATCGACGCGCTGGTGGTATCGTGCCCCGCCGTCGCCAGGATCATGTAATAGGACAGACG
>CAJYHD010000387.1 GCA_913773715.1 uncultured Sphingobium sp. | reverse complement strand
GTCTTCGGACCCTACAGTTTCAGAAAAGGGCGGCCCTGCGAAGGAGCCGCCCTTTTCTTTGCGCAAGATTATTGCTCGACATCCGTACGAGTGGCATGACCTCCGCATCCGACAAGACAAGGGGTCTTTCATGCGCAGTTCCATAGCGGCGATCGCCGCCATCCTCGCCCTTTCCTCCACAACGGCACAGGCCGCGCCCGCCGCTCCGGCAGAACCGTCGATAGAGACGATGCAGCGACTGGTGAAAGAGCTTTCCTCCGACGCCTATGAAGGCCGCGCACCCGGCACGCCCGGCGAGGAGAAGACGCTGGCCTTGCTTGCTGCCGAGTTTGGCAAGCTCGGCCTCAAGCCCGGCAACAAGGGTAGCTGGTTCCAGGACGTGCCGCTGGTGGAGATCACCGCTAAGAATGTCTCCGCGCTCGCGTTCACGGGCGGCAGGGCGAACGTCACCGCGGCCTATGGCCCGGAAATGGTGATCGGCACTTACCGCACAAATCAGCCGCGTATCGACCTCAAAAACAGCCCGGTCGTCTTCGTCGGATATGGTATCAACGCGCCCGAAAAAGGCTGGAACGACTATGCCGGCCTCGACGTCAAGGGGAAGACGGTCGTCATCCTCGTCAACGATCCCGACTATGAGACGCAGGGGCTGACCGGCCCGTTCAATGGTCGTGCTATGACCTATTATGGCCGCTGGACGTACAAGTTCGAGGAAGCGGCGCGGCAGGGTGCAGCCGCCGCAATCATCGTCCACGATACCATACCCGCCGCTTATGGCTGGAACGTGGTACAATCGAGCTGGACCGGATCACAGCATGTCGCCGACAGCGCCAACGGCAATGCCGACCAGAGCCAGGC
Source organism: uncultured Sphingobium sp. (assembly GCA_913773715.1). The sequence continues at coordinate 3,209 of CAJYHD010000387.1, read as the reverse complement.
CATCGGCTGGATTCAGAAGGACAAGGCCGCCGCCCTGTTCGCCAGCGCTGGCCTCAATCTCGACCAGCAGATGGCCGCTGCCAAGAAGAAGGGGTTCAAGGCCGTGCCGCTGACCGGTGTCACCGCCAGCGTCTCCTTCGACAACGAACTGCGCAAGCATAGCTCGAAGAATGTCGTCGCCTTGCTGCCGGGCAAGACGCGGCCCGACGAATATGTCCTCTACAGCGCGCATTGGGATCATCTCGGCCATTGTCAGGCCGCACCCGATGGCGACGACATCTGCAACGGCGCGGTGGACAATGCGACCGGCACCGCCGCGCTGGTCGCTTTGGCGCAGGCGAATGTGAAGGCCGGGCCGACCGATCGCAGCCAGGTCTTCCTTGCCGTCACGGGCGAGGAATCCGGCTTGCTCGGCTCCGCTTATTATGGTGAGCATCCTGTCTTCCCCTTCGCCAAGACGGTCGGCGGCGTGAACATGGATGCGCTGTCGGTTGCGGGCCTCGCCAAGAATGTCGTCGTGATCGGTCGGGGCAAGTCGCAGCTCGACGCCTATCTCGACCGCGCGCTCAAGGCACAAGGGCGTGTCGCCTCCGAGGAACCGACACCGGAGAAAGGCTTCTACTATCGGTCCGACCATTTCAGCTTCGCCAAGCATGGCCTGCCGATGCTCTATTTCGAAGGCGGCGAGGATCTGGTGAACGGCGGCACGGCAGCCGGCATGGCCGCGGCGGAGGATTACACCAAGAACCGATACCATGGCCCCAAGGACGAATATGATCCCAATTGGGACTGGAAGGGCGTTCAGGCCGATCTGAAGCTTTACTACAGCGTGGGTCGTGATCTTGCGACGAGCAAGGATTGGCCGAACTGGGTTCCGGGCGACGAGTTCCGTGCCATCCGCGACAAGGATCGCGCCGGGAAATAGGCGAGACAAGCCGCTCCCCTTCCGCCCGCAAGGCTGCTAGGGAGCGGCTTTCTTTTATCGCAAGAAAAAGGCTTCCCATGACCTTCCGCATGCCCGCTGAATGGGTGCCGCACGACTGGACCTGGATCGGCTTTCCGACCAACCCCGCCGAATGGCCCGGAGCGTTCGAAGACGCGCGTCGGCAAATCGCGGCGTTCGCCAGTGCGCTTCATGCCGATGGAAAGGGAGAAGAGGTACGTCTCGTCGTCGCCAATGTGGCTGACGCGGAAGCGGCGCGTGCGCTGGTAGCACCCGGCGTCACCATCGTCGTGGAAAAGCTCGGCGACGTGTGGCTGCGCGACACGGCGCCCATCACTGTTATCAACGGCAAGGGCGACAAGGCACTTGTCGATTTCGGCTTTAACGGCTGGGGCGGCAAGTACCAGATGCCTGGCGACGAGGACATCGGCGCGCGCCTCGCCATCACGACCGGCCTTGTGACATCAACCCAGCATTGGGTGTTTGAAGGCGGCGCGATCGATACGGATGGCACCGGCCTGTTCGTCACGACCGAGCAATGCCTGCTAAACCCCAATCGCAACCCGGACCTCGATCGTGGCAAGATCGAAACGCTGCTGGCTGGCAGCCTTGGCCTTTCCGACATGCTCTGGCTGGGCGACGGGCTGCTTAACGATCACACGGACGGCCATGTCGACAACCTCGCCCGCTTCGTCGCACCTGGCAAATTGGCGCTGCCGATCGCCACGACGGACGACGATCCCAACGCAGCCGTTTACGCCGATGCGCGGGCGCGTGCGAAGACGCATGGCGTCGATGTGATCGACATCCCCTCGCCCGGTCTGGTAGAGGTGGACGGCGAAGCCATTCCGGCAAGCTATATGAATTTCTACGTCGGCAACGCAGCCGTCATCGTTCCGATCTATGGACGACCCAACGATCAGGCTGCGCTCGACGCATTCCGCCCCTTCTTCCCCGGTCGGGACATTGTAGGTCTGCGCAGTGACTCCATATTGTCGGGTGGTGGCAGCTTCCACTGCTGTAGCCAGCAGATGCCGTCTCTGTGAGATAAAGCGCCGTGTTGATCCTGCGTGCTTGATATCCGGCATATTGATCGCAATCATTCCGTCACATCTCGGCGCTATCCGACAATAGGCGCATTGATCGCATCTTTGCCTCTTATCTCGGTGCTAGGCATGATCTGGCTCTGGCACGACAAGCCGGACCCGCAGAATATGGCCGCGCATTCTGAAGCCACCTTTTTTACGTACTGCCGTCGCTACCGATGCTCCTCATCATACCCGCTTTGCTTCGGCGTGGCTTTTCCTTCCCCTCCGCGTTCATCGCCGGTTGCGCGATGACGATCCTGCTCTATCTCGTCACGGTCTCTGTCGCCGCCCGGATGGGCATACGTCTTTAAGGAACCACTCGCGCAAATGACCCAGGTTACCGTCGCCGCCCTGCAACTCGCCTTTTCGGACGACATGGACGACAATATCGCCATGGTCGCCGATCATGTGGCGAAGGCCGCCGCGCGCGGGGCGAAGATCATCCTGCCGCCCGAACTGTTCGAAGGCCCCTATTTCTGCAAGGTGGAGGACGAGGCGCTCTTCGCGACGGCGCACCCGACCGACTGCCATCCCGCGGTGCAGGAAATGCGCAAGCTGGCCAAGGATCTGGGCGTCTATATCCCGACCAGCTATTTCGAGCGGGACGGCCATCATTATTACAATTCGCTCGCGATGATCGACGATGCGGGCGAGATCATGGGCGTCTATCGCAAGAGCCATATTCCCGATGGTCCGGGCTATGAGGAAAAATATTATTTCCGCCCCGGCAATACCGGGTTCAAGGTGTGGAATACCCGTTACGGCACGGTCGGTGTCGGCATCTGCTGGGACCAATGGTATCCCGAAACCGCGCGATGCATGGCGTTGATGGGAGCTGAAATGCTCTTCTATCCGACGGCCATCGGGTCGGAACCCTATGATGCCGACCTCGACACCAGCCGCATGTGGCGGCGGGCGATGCTGGGCCATGCCGTGAGCAACTGCATGCCGGTGATCGCCGCCAACCGGATCGGTGAGGAAGATGGCCAGCGCTTCTACGGTCACAGTTTCATCAGTGACGAGTGGGGCGATTTCCTCGCGGATTCCGGCGCGAAGGATAGCGGCGCGCTGGTTGCTACGCTCGACCTAGCAAAGGCTAAGACGCATCGCGCTGGCATGGGCTTCTTCCGCGATCGGCGGCCAGAGCTTTATGCAAGGATTGCGCAGGACATCTAGAT
>CAJYHD010000386.1 GCA_913773715.1 uncultured Sphingobium sp. | reverse complement strand
TGCGTGGCCTGCCGCTGTTCTCCCGAATCAGAAGTCTCACCCGTCTCAAGATGTTGACGGACGAGCTGCGGATGCGCGCCGAGACGAGCACGAAGCTGACGGCGGCGCTCCAGCCCGCTCCCCCTCTCGATTCGGGGCTCAAGGGTCGGGTCTACGCCATCCTGGATGCGCCGGATCAGTCGCAGCGGCTGGCCCGCCTGATCGGCACCGAGCATAACTTGATGGTAATGAGTGAGCCGGACGCGGCGGTACAGCCTGAAGAAACGGTGGATCTTTTTATCATCGACCTGCGCTCGACCGGGTTCGACCCTCTGCGCCTGTGTTCGCGGCTGCGCTCTCAGGAAGTGACGCGGCAAATCCCCATTCTGTTGTTGGCCGCTCCGGAAGATGAGGCGCGGGTGGGGCGTGGTCTGGAACTCGGCGCCAATGACTACTGCCAGACGCCGCTCGACAAGAACGAGCTTCTGGCACGTATCCGCACGCAGGTGCGTCGTCGACGCTATGATGAAGGTCTGCGCCGCAGCCTTCAATCGACGCTCGAACTCGCGATTACCGACCCTTTGACGGGCTTGCACAACAGGCGCTTCTTCGACACCCATCTCAGGCCGTTGATCGATCAATCCCGCCAGAGCGGACGGCCGCTCTGCGTCATGATGCTCGACATCGACCACTTCAAACACATCAATGACGCGTTCGGCCACGATGCCGGTGACGAGGTGCTGCGGCAGTTCGCCCATCGCATCCTCGCCAATTCTCGCGGAAGCGATCTGGCGGCGCGGATGGGGGGCGAGGAGTTTGCGCTCCTCATGCCCGATCTTAGCGAGGATGAGGCGTTGCAGGCCGCCGACCGTCTGCGTGAGGTCATTGCGGCGAGCCCCTTTGGTGCGGGAGACAAGGAGCTCCCCGTGACGGCAAGTTTTGGGCTGGCCATGTGGGCGGGGGAAGAGCCGCGCGAGTTTCTCAAGCGGGCTGATCTGGCCCTTTACCAAGCCAAGCGGGAAGGCCGCAATCGCGTGGTCCGGTCCACGCCTTCAAGTATGGTCCAGCTTTAACCATTCCTGAATAGATCAGGATCAATTTTCAGCTTCTGGATTGATTCCCTGCCGATTCTCGGCAAGTCTACGAAGCAGGGCGATATCAATAGACAGGCGAAAGCCTGATCTTCGGTTCCCCCATGGAATGCTCAGGTCCGCCGCATCTCCTGGGTCCCGTGGGGCGGTCGGTCGGCAGCTGGTCATATGCGGTATCCTCGTGCCGCGATCGGCAGTCGGCCGACCACTTTCGAGCCGCGCGCGCGTCCCATCCCCAACCCCTAATTCGAACGACTGCGACGCAAGTGTATCATGCGGTGTGTCGTCGTGCTGTCAGGCACAAACGAAAACGCCGCCCCGAAAGGGAGCGGCGCATCGTCTGTCTATGAGACAGATCTTACTTGATCTTGGTCTCGCGGAACTCGACATGCTTGCGAGCAACCGGATCGTACTTCGTCTTGACCATCTTGTCGGTCATCGTACGGCTGTTCTTCGTCGTGACGTAGAAGAAGCCCGTGTCAGCCGTGCTGAGCAGCTTGATCTTGATCGTTGTAGCCTTGGCCATTGTGCGTCCATCCTGGCGTATCGTGGCCCTGCGTCTGACGGCGGGCCGGGCAGGCGTCGCACGGGGCATGCAGGACATGAGAGATTGTGTCTGGTCCATACCGCCGAAGCGGAAAGAACCGAACGGAAGCGTGAAACCACATTTCCTTATCGTCGCGGACACTACGCATGGGAGCGGCGAAGTCAAGATGCAGGCCTCGTGGGCCGAGCTTTCAGGCGTCGCTTTCCTCCGATCGGCCCCCGAAACCATGCATTCGCATGGCCCATTGCAGACCGATCGTCGCGCCCTTCAACGGGCGCAGAAGCACCAGCGACAAGGCGATCGTTACGGGAATCCAGATCGCCAGATGCGCCCAGAGCGGCAGGTTGCTCACCTGTTCCACGCCCATGAAAAGGGCGACCACGAGATGGCCGACGATGAAGATCGTGAGATACGGCGGCAGGTCGTCGGCGCGGTGATGATGGAACACCTCGCCGCAGGCCTCACACTTGTCCACGCTTTTCAGGAAGCCGTGGAAGAGCGGCCCGCGTCCGCAGCGAGGGCAGCGCATCAGGAAGCCACGCGCCATGGCTTGGAGTGTATCCCGCGGCTCGCCTAGATCTGCGACAGCCTCAGCGAGATGAGGATCGTCCGCTGGATGATCCGAAACGTTCATCGCTTCTTCCTCCCGCCCTTGCCGGCGATCTTGGGCTGGCGGCCGGGCCTGTGCAAGCGATGAGAACGTCGGGCTGCTTTGTGGAAGGAGCCGGTCGTCGCTGGCAAGTCGCGGGCTTCGGACAGCATTTCGAAGCGCATGGACCCCGCCAGGGGAATCGCCTCGACCAGTTTGACCTCGACCGTATCGCCCAGCCGGAAGCCGCGCTTGGTGCGCTCCCCGATCAGGGCATGTCCCACTTCGTCATAGTGGTAATAGTCGGTGCCGAGCGTCGAGATCGGAATGAAGCCGTCCGCGCCGAAGGTCGGCAACTGGACGAAAAGCCCCGACTTCGTGACACCCTGAATCTTGCCCGTGAACTGATCGCCCAGCCGCTCGGCCAGATGATGCGCGATCAGACGGTCGATCGTGTCGCGCTCGGCGGCCATGGCCCGGCGCTCGGCCTGGCTGATGGCTTCGGCCGTTTCCTCGAGATGCTCTTCGTCCTCCTTGGACAGGCCGCCGTCTCCGAGGCCCAAGGCTTTCA
>CAJYHD010000385.1 GCA_913773715.1 uncultured Sphingobium sp. | reverse complement strand
GGGCGTCGAACATGAACTGAAGCGCGAGCAGACCCAGATCGAACTGATCGCGTCCGAAAACATCGTCAGCCGCGCCGTGCTGGAAGCGCAGGGATCGGTATTCACCAACAAATATGCCGAAGGCTATCCGGGCAAGCGCTACTATCAGGGCTGCGCGCCTTCGGACGAAGTGGAGCAACTGGCGATCGATCGCGTCAAGCAACTGTTCGGCTGCGACTTCGCCAACGTCCAGCCGCATTCGGGTGCGCAGGCGAACGGCGCGGTGATGCTGGCGTTGACCAAGCCGGGTGATACGATCATGGGCCTGTCGCTTGATGCGGGCGGTCACCTGACGCACGGCGCGAAGGCGGCGCTGTCGGGAAAATGGTATAATGCCGTCCAATATGGCGTCCGCCAGGACGATCACCTGATCGACTTCGATCAGGTCGAAGCGCTCGCCAAGGAACATCGCCCTTCGCTCATCATCGCGGGCGGCTCGGCCTATCCACGCCACATCGACTTCGCCCGCTTCCGCGCGATCGCGGATGAAGTCGGCGCGCTGTTCATGGTCGACATGGCGCACTTCGCAGGGCTGGTAGCGGGCGGCGTCCACCCGACGCCCTTCGGCCACGCCCATGTCGTCACGACGACGACGCACAAGACATTGCGCGGACCGCGTGGCGGCGCGATCTTCACCAATGACGAAGCGATCGCCAAGAAGATCAACTCGGCGGTCTTCCCTGGCCTTCAGGGTGGTCCGCTGATGCACGTCATCGCCGCCAAGGCCGTTGCGTTCGGCGAAGCGCTGCGCCCTGAGTTCAAGGACTATGCCGCCGCCGTCGTCGCCCATGCGCAGCTGCTGGCCGACAAGCTCAAGTCGCGCGGATCGGAGATCATTTCCGGCGGCACCGATACGCATCTCGCGCTGGTCGATCTGCGCCCGCTCGGCATCACCGGGCGCGACGCTGACGAGGCGCTGGAGCGCTCGGGCATCACCTGTAACAAGAATGGCGTGCCCTTCGACCCGCTGCCCCCGGTCAAGACTTCGGGCATCCGCGTCGGCTCGGCTGCGGGCACGACCCGCGGCTTCGGCGCGGCTGAGTTCGGCGAAATCGGTGATCTGGTCGCAGATGTCCTCGATGGCCTCGCCGCAAATGGCGAAGAAGGCAATGCCGCCGTCGAACAGGAAGTGCGCCAGAAAGTGGAAGCGCTCTGCGCCCGCTTCCCCATCTATCAGGGCTGATCTGAACGAAGCGCCCGCCCTTTGGTCGGCGGGCGCTTCTTCCTTGCTAGAAGTGCGTCGAGAGCGAAGCCTCGACACTGCGCGGCGCACCGACATAGACGTTGGTAGTCGGATAGCCCGAATACTCGCCATAGAAGGCGTTGGTGAGGTTTCGGCCCCGCAGCGTCAGGCTCGCCGCTGGCGTCACCTGCCACGCGACCGCCGCGTCGAACGTGGTTCGCCCCTTCACGAAGATGCTGTTGGCGGTGTCGGTGTAGAAGCCGGAGACGTGACGAACGAAGCCGCTCACCGTCATCGGCGTTCCCGGCAGGCGATAGGCGGCATGGCCGCTTGCGGTCGTGGACGGCACGTTGATCGGACGATTGCCCGACCGGTCGATATTGCCCGCTTCGATCAGTTGGTCGTAGCGCGCCTTGGTATAGCTCACAGCGCCGCCGAGGCTGAAATTGTCGCTGGGGGCCACATCGGCGCTCAGTTCCACGCCGCGCGATGATTGCCGTCCACCCTGAACCGTCAGCGAAGGGTTGAGCGGGTCGCGCGTCAAGATGTCGTTCTGGACGATGCGGTATGCCGCGCCCGTCACCGTCAGCCGCTCGCCCCAGGTCGAAAGCTTGAAGCCGCCTTCGTAGGAAAAGCCCTTGGTCAGACGGAACGCGCTGTTGACGATCGACTGGAGCAGCATCGAGGAGACCGGCACCGCCGCCGTCGTATATTGGCCGTAGAGCGTCAGCCCCGGCGTCACCGCATAAGTGCTGCCCACGCGCCAGGACAGTGGATGATATTTGGGATTTGCGCGCTGCACGCTGTTCGGGGTCACGTTGAAGTTGGTCACCGTCCGATCGAGATCGATCGCATCATATCGGACACCGCCGACCAGCAGCCATTGCTTCGTCAGGTTGAGCGCATCCTCGGCAAAGATCGCCGCGCTGCGCAGCCGGGAATCGAAATTGACGTTGCCCGCCGTGTAGGCGCTGTTCGGCGCGGGCGCGACACCCACCACCGGAGCAAAGGGGGCGACGGCGGAAAGCGCCGTTGCCGGAGCCGACTGCCTCAGGCTGGCGAAGTCTGTATGATTATATTCGCCGCCAATCGTGAAGCGGTTGCGCAGGCCCGCGATCATGCCATCGTTCGAAAGCGCCGAGCGGACGTTCCAGAACCTATGGTCATGGTAGAAGCGCTGATATGTCCGGCGGAAGCTGCCGTTCGGCAACGCGGCGGTCGGGGTGACGAACGTCTGCGTATCGCTGAGCAGGAATGCGCGATCTGCATCATACCAAGTGAGATCGGTGCCGACCGACCAACCGCCACCCAGCCGCCAGTCAATCCGCGATCGCAGTGTCGTCTCGTCCGCGCCGGAATAGCTGTCGCGGGGATTATAGTTGATCCGCCGCAGCGCCTTGTCGAGTACCAGGCTGCCAGCGCTCCTCACCGCATCGCTGGGATCGCGCGCAAAAACCTGCGGGATCAAGGGTGCGCCCTGATAGCTGCCGTCATAGCGATCGTTGTAATGATCGACCGCGATCAGTATCGACAGCGCTTCGCTCGGTTTAAACAGCAGGCTGCCGGTCAGTCCCGACGAGCGCGTCTCATTGTCCTTCACGTCGTACAGGCTGTCGCTGCGCAACAGGCTGGCGTCGGCGCGAACGGCTACTGTATCCGAAAGCTGATAATTGATCCCGCCCGCAGCCATCGACGTATCGAAACTGCCATAGGAGAGCAGCATGTCGAGATGGTCGCCATCGAAGCTCGGCTTGCGCGTCACCTTGTTGATGACGCCGCCCAGCGCGCCCTCGCCATACAGCACCGACGCCGGTCCCTTGATGATGTCGATCCGGTCGAAATGCCAGCTGTTGGTGTCGCGCTGCACGACGGTCGATGTGGACACGCGCACGCCGTCCTGAAGGATCGAGATCGCTGACCCGGCGAAGCCGCGCATCATGACGACGGCCGGATTGCCCGGCACGTTCCCCGCGATTGCGCCCGGAACGTCGGCATAGACTTCCCGCGCGGTCCGCAATCCCCGAAACTGCATATCTGTCTGGTTCAGTGTCTCGATCGTCGCTGGCGTCTCCATGACGGTGAGACCGAGGCGGCTACCCGTCTCGCTGATCTGCTTCAGATCCGCCATGTCGCGCGCGCCCGTCACGACCAGATTGGGATCGGTTCGATCCTCCGCCATTGCTATGGTCGAAAGGCTCGCAGTCGCAAGCAGGATCAGACTTCTGTATATCATTGATTATCTCCCTGGATTTTGTGCCGCGTCGCCTTTCGCGAGCGGCGTTTTTGCCAGCGCATCGCGCCGGTGATGAAAAGGATGGCGGGCGTCAGTCCGACGATGATCGCAAGGATGCGTGTGCCAAGGCCCCCGATCGATGCGTCGTGGAGTGGGTGCAGCCAGTTGACGATGGCGGTGGCTGCGCCCGCCTTCCGCGCATCAGTCACGCCCAGCACCTTGCCCGAATGGGGATCGATGAAGACATAGCTGTGCGGGAATCGGCGGCTCGGATCGCCGGGTACCTGTACGCGAATCTTGATGACTCCGGTGCCGGGCGCAGGCATCTCGATCCAGCTCAGTCGCGCATCGGGCAGGGCAGCATGGGCAGCGGCGAGCGCCTGATGGATGGAAATAGTCGGTGCGGGTCGCGCATCGGATGTGAAGAATGCGGGCGCGTCGACCGTACCGATGGTTCGTGCCAGCGCCCACTCCGTTTCCTTGGGAAGCGCCAGCATGAAACCCGTCACCGCAAATAGAATGAGTAGC
>CAJYHD010000384.1 GCA_913773715.1 uncultured Sphingobium sp. | reverse complement strand
GGCTAGTGCGATGAATGCCGTCAGCTTCGTCCAACCCGCTATCGCAAGCCCAGCAGCGATCCACCATATCTGTCCTGGTATGCCGAGCAACCCTGTGAACAACAGGGACGCCGCCAACGCGGCGAGGTTGTCATTGTTGATCATCCCGCCGACGATCGCGCTCTTGGGAAAGCTCGCCGCCATGACGGTGAAGAGCAGCGGCGGCACCTTGGTCGCTGGAAAGCGGCGATGGACCGCGATCGCAAGGATGGCGAGTGCCAGGGTCGCGAACAGCACATTGACGATCCGCAGAGGCAGCGGGTCGCTGGTTACCGCCATGACCGGCGCGAGCAGCAGATAATAAAGCGAAGGATGGTTGATGTAATTGGGGACAGTCGACCATTGTCTCAGATCGTCCAGCCGGACACAAAAATACCGGCCGTAATCCGGGAACAGCGTCGGGTGTTCCAGCAACGCGCGAATCATCGAATAATGCGGCTGTTCATCGATCCGTGTTGGAAAAGGGATCGTCAGCGCCAGACCCATTACAACGACGAACCAGACGGTGATTGCCATAATCACGGGTGTCGGCAGAGCGATCCACGACCGCCAGGCCGGCATCAGAGGATCGCCGCGCATGGTCGACGGGATAATCGAAGTGGCAGGCAGCGACATCGTGGTGTCAGGCGGCGCGGAGCTTGTCGATCACGCGGCCGCATTCTTCCTTCAGCGCCATGGTCTGCGCACGAACCTGGCCGCTGATCTGCCGTGTCGATTGCGCCCTGTCGCGCGTCTGCGAAATGGACAGGGTAATGGCCGACAACGCCTTGTCCAGCGTCGCGCTGTTGCCGTCGATCGACCGTATGGCGGCACGCATGTCGCCGCTTGCGCGATGCTGCCGCTCCACCATTGCCAAAGTCTCGCGTGCGGAACCCGCCAGCGTTTCTACGGCGCGATGCAGCATGTCGATCCGATCGACCGACGACCGGCTCGCCCGCTCGATGCCTGCAATCCGATCCGCGATCTCGGTCGTCGTGTGCATCGTCTCTCCGGCAAGCGCCTTCACTTCCTGCGCGACGATTGAGAAACCCTTTCCAGACTCTCCAGCACGCGCCGCTTCGATCGTCGCATTGAGCGCGAGGAGGTTGGTCTGCTTGCTGATCGTAGTGATCCGCCCGGCTGCGGCTTCGATCGCATCGACGCTTCGGGTCAAGGCATTGGCGGCTTCCCGCGCCGCAATCGAATGATCCGCCGCCTCGAACGTTAAAGCCGCCGACTTCTCCGCTTCGGTGCCAATCGCATCGATGGCGTTGGCGATCTCGCCGATGTCGGTCAGGATCATGCGCAGCGAATCTGCACTGGCGCGGGAATATCCCGCCGCCGCGTCGGTTTCCTGCTGCTGCACGCCGATGGTCTGCAACGTATGGTCGGCGCTGGCATCCAATTCCGTCGCCACATCCAGCAATTTTCCCACCAGTCCGGAAATCGAATGTTCCAGCGTCGTTGCGATCGCCCGGCTTGCCGCCTGCATGTCAGCGCGATGCTGCTCCTCTTCCCGGCTGCGGTGGAGAGCAAGGCGCTCTACTTCTGCGCGGGCCATTTGCGCTTGCGCCAGCGCCTGCTCCGCCTCGACGCGCGCATTCTCACGCTCGTCCGCCGCGCCCATGGCGCTCGCGCTTGCAAGTTCCAGCCTGCGTCCGCTTCTGACGATGAAAGCGACGAGTGCGCCGCTCAGCACAAGAAAAAGGGCTAGGCTGACGATCAGGAACGGCATGATTTTGCGCAGGGCCTCCCACCCCGGTTCGACGCTCGCCCATTGCAGCGTGCCGAGGGAGCGTCCGAGGCTGTCGGTCACCGTCAGGCTATGGCTCGGGTCAGCCTTGGCGTCCTGCGTCAGCCAATGAATGCCGGGCAGATCGAAACTCTTGGACCATCTTGCCGTAGTGGTGGCGTCCAGAATGGAGATGTTGACGAGGATGCGCAGGCGGGTGTCGGCGGGCATCGCGCGTTGCCCTGCATAAACGATGGGCATGCCCGAAAACACTGCTGGCTTCCCGCTGAAGAGGCCGATCGTGACGGCGGCGCGTGTCTGGGACTGAGCGGCCTTCGTGTTCTTTGGCGCGTTACGAAGAATGTAGGATATGACGGTGCGATCAACCGCGCTGTAGAGCGGCGGCGCTTCGCGGCCTTTGGAAAGGCGCCCGAACAGTTCGCGTCCGTCCGCGTCGATGATATAGGCGTGGCCGGTCTGGCCTACGACATTGCCTGCCGCCCAGGCCGCGTCGAACCTGCCATAGACATGCTCGACCGCATCGTCCCAATGCGCCGCGGAGAAGGTGGAATCGCTCGATGACGACTGCTCATGCTCTATCGCGCCCTGCACCGTCGAGCGGGCGCGCGCGGCTGCGTCGCCGTCGGTCTGGTGAACGAGCGTTCCGATGATGATGATGCCGCTGAAGAGTGCCAGAGCAAGGATCGCAATCAGAACGCGCATCATCCATGTGCTCGTGCTGACTTCCGTTCTCTTGCCAGCCGCCATGGCTGATCCCCCCGTCCAGATGATTGTCGATGACCCTTCACTCGCAATGCTAAATCGAAATGGTTACCATCCTGATAAGATTGATCTTGTTCTCGCGCGGACGCTGCGCAATGTATGGTGTGGAGCCTTTCAGGCTGGTCGCTGGAGTTCTCACACCAGCGTTCCCGGTCGCCGTGCGTGTCAACAGTTGCCGTTGACGGCATCCAGCGCACGCCGATAGGCGCCGAGGTTGATCGGCGCGGAGAATTTGACCCCTGCCGCCGACTCTTTCAGCCGGACGATTTCTCCGAGAACATGCCCCAAGCCCGGCAGATCGGCGAAGATGACGTCGCCGACGCTCAATTGGCCGCCATG
>CAJYHD010000383.1 GCA_913773715.1 uncultured Sphingobium sp. | reverse complement strand
CGCAAGGCAGATGCTATCATCACGCCCTCTGTCGCCTTTGGTGAGATGGTCCGCACGGCTTATGGCGTCGCGCCGCTCACCGTGCATAATGGCCGTAAACTGGACATTGTCGCGATCGCCCGCCGGGACGAAGTTTTCACCGCAGGACGGCTGTGGGACGACGGCAAGAATGTCCGTCTTCTGGATTCCATTGCGGAGCGACTTCACGCGCCATTCCGCGCAGCAGGACCAGTGCGCTCACCACAAGGAGCGAGCATAGCGCTGAAGGCGCTCGACCTGCTTGGTTCCCTGGACGAGACGCAGCTTGCCGCACATCTGGGCACACGCCCGATCTTCGCTTCCGCCGCGCTTTACGAGCCATTTGGCCTTTCGGTTTTGGAAGCGGCGATCGCGGGATGCCCCCTCGTCCTCTCCGATATCCCGACGTTCCGCGAGCTATGGGATGGCGCAGCCATCTTCGTCAGTCCCGACGATGTCGATGGTTTTGTCAGCGTGATCGAACATATGCTGGAGGACATGTCGGCGCGTGATGACGCAGGCGCTCGCGCCCAAGCCCGGGCGCGCCGTTACACGCCTGCGTCCATGGCCGGACACATGGCCGCTCTCTACGACCAGATACGAGGAAGGGCGGCGGCATGAAGATCGTCTATTTCACCCATTCGCTGCTCTCCTGCTGGAACCATGGCAACGCGCACTTTCTACGCGGCGTGCTGCGCGAACTGGGCGGGCTTGGCCATGAGGTATTGGCATTGGAGCCGGCGGACAGTTGGAGCCTGTCGAACCTGCTCGCCGACCATGGTGACGCCGGATTGTCGGCTTTTTACACGGCTTATCCATCGCTCCAGACGCAGAGCTATAACGCGGATGATGATCCGGCCGGCCTCATCGACGGCGCAGACCTCGTCATCGCGCATGAATGGAACGATCCTGCCCTGATTGCAGGGCTGGGAATGCTGAAAGCAAGAGGTGGCCGCTTTACGCTCCTGTTCCATGATACGCACCATCGTGCCGTGTCCGATCCCGAGGCAATTCGCGCCTTTGATCTGGATGGTTTCGATGGTGTCCTGGCCTTTGGCGAAACCCTTTCGGAAGTATACCGGAGTTGGGGTTGGGGCGGTCGGGTCTGGACCTGGCACGAAGCAGCGGACATCCGGCATTTCCATCCGCCCGAGCAAGAAGGACATCGCGGCGGCATCGTTTGGATCGGCAACTGGGGTGATGGCGAGCGTACGGCGGAGCTGACCGAATTCCTGTTCCGCCCGGCACAGCAATTGTCGCTTCCGCTAGATATTTATGGCGTGCGCTACACGCCCGAGGCTTTGGCGACGCTTGCCGAGCATGGCGCACATTATCACGGCTGGGCGCCCAACGCAGAAGCGCCGTCGATCTTTGCGCGCCATATGGCGACGGCCCATGTCCCCCGCCGATTTTATACACAGATGCTGCCGGGTATACCGACGATAAGAATGTTCGAGGCCTTGGCCTGTGGCATTCCGCTCGTGTCCGCGCCGTGGAGCGACAGCGAGAACCTCTTTCGGCCCGGCGAGGACTTCCTCTTCGCGAAGGATGGGGCGGAAATGACGCACCATCTTCACGCGCTCTCGAACGATCCGGACCTGCGCACAATGCTCGTCCGTAGCGGCCTCGAAACGGTGCGCGCCCGTCATAGCTGCGCCCATCGGGCTGCCGAGCTGATGGCCATCGTCCAGATGCTTCGCCAAGCCGACACCATCGAGACTGCGGAGAAAGCAGCATGAAGATCGCCTTTTACGGTTCCAGCCTTCTGTCGTCCTACTGGAACGGCGCCGCCACCTATTATCGCGGCATATTGCGCGAACTTGCGGGTCACGGTCACAAGATCACCTTCTTCGAACCGGATGCCTTCGACCGCCAGCAACATCGTGACATCGATCCGCCCGCCTGGGCAAAAGTCGTGGTCTATCCCGCGACGGCCGGGGGCCTGCGAAATGTGCTGGATGCCGCTTCCGACGCCGACGTCGTCATCAAGGCGAGCGGTGTGGGCGTGTTCGACAACGAATTGCTGGACGGTGTCATCCGTAGCGCCGCGCCTGGCGCACTACGCATTTTCTGGGATGTGGATGCCGCCGCGACGCTCGACGAAATGCGAGCGGGTTCTGATCATCCGTTGCGGACTGCACTCTCCGATTTGGATCTCGTCCTGACCTATGGTGGAGGGCAGCCAGTCATCGATGCCTATAGGGAATTTGGCGCGAAAGACTGTATCCCGATCTACAACGCACTTGATCCTGACAGCCATTTCCCCGTCACGCCCGACGAGCGCTTCACCTGCGATCTCGCATTTCTTGGCAATCGACTACCCGACCGAGAAAGCCGCGTAGAAGAATTTTTCTTCAGGCCCGCAGAACTACTGCCACGGCGGTCTTTCCTGATCGGCGGCAATGGCTGGGATACAAAGGCCATGCCGTCAAACGTACGGGATCAGGGGCATGTCTATACCGCGCAGCATAATGCCTTCAACTCAACGCCGCTCGCCGTGCTGAACGTCGCGCGGGACAGCATGGCGCAGATCGGCTTTTCTCCCGCCACCCGAGTGTTCGAAGCCGCTGGCGCCGCCGCCTGCCTGATTACGGACGCCTGGGATGGCATAGAGATGTTCCTGACGCCGGGCGAAGAAGTGCTGGTAGCGCGAGATGGCCAGGATGTCGCCGACCATCTGGCCGAACTGACGCCAGAACGCGCGCGGGAGATCGGGCAAGCAGCGCTGAAGCGGGTGTGTTCCGAACATAGCTATGCGTTGCGTGGCGCGCAGGTCGATGCGGTGTTGCGCGATCATAAGGCACGCAAAGGTCAAACGAAACAGGTGGAGCGCGTATGAAACTCGTCGTCTTCGGTCTCAGCCTGTCGTCCTCCTGGGGCAACGGACATGCCACGACCTTTCGCGCGCTTTTGTCCGCGTTCGCCCAGCGCGGGCATGACATCCTGTTCCTTGAACGGAACGTCCCTTGGTATGCCGACCATCGCGACCTCGCTCAGTCGGATTACTGCCGCCTCGCCTTTTACGATGACCTCGCTGATTTGGAAAACTGGCGATCTGAGGTCGCTGCCGCCGATGCAGTGATCGTCGGTTCCTATGTCCCGGACGGGATCGCGGTCGGGCATTACGTCATGAAGGAAGCGCGCGGCGCCAAAGCCTTTTACGACATCGACACGCCTGTGACTCTTGCAGCCTTGCGGAATGGCAGTTGCGAATATCTGTCGCCGGACCTGATCCAGAGCTATGATCTCTACTGCTCGTTCACAGGTGGACCGACGCTGTCGCTGCTGGAGCGGGAATATGGATCGCCAATGGCGCGCGCGCTGCATTGCTCGGTCGATATCCACGCCTATCGCCCGCAGGGCGGAGACAAGCGCTGGGACCTCTCCTATCTCGGCACCTACAGCCCCGACCGGCAGCCAACGCTTGAAAAGCTGCTGATCGAACCCGCGCGGATGATGCCTGAGAAACGGTTCGTCGTCGCCGGGTCGCAATATCCCGCCGATATTGATTGGCCATCCAACGTAGAGCGGATCGATCATCTGCCACCGAGCGAACATGCCGCCTTCTATTCAGCGTCGCGCTACACGTTGAACGTCACGCGCGCCGACATGATCAAAGCTGGGTGGTCGCCATCGGTCCGGCTGTTCGAAGCGGCTGCTTGCGGCACCCCGATCATCTCGGACATTTGGCCGGGTCTCAACGATTTCTTCCAACCCAACCGGGAGATCCTGTTCGCCGACAAGGCCGAACAGATCGTGGTGTTCCTCGATGAAGATCGACCGGCGATGGGAGATGCGGCACGGTCCCGCATCCTGGTGGATCATAGCGCGCAAACTCGTGCGGCGGAGTTAGAGCAGCACTTGATGGACGCTGCCGGGCTGCACATGCCCGCGCATTTCGTGGCCGCAGAATGACATGATGGGAAGAGGAACATCCATGCGGATGACGCAGTCCAACACGCTTATACTCGTCGCAGGCGGCGCTGGCTTCATCGGCTCGCATCTCTGTCGTGCCCTACTGGCACGAGGGCATGACGTGATCTGCCTCGACAATCTGCAAACGGCTCGGCCCACCAATCTGGAAGGACTAATCGATCATCCCGGCTTTACCTTCATTCGCGGAGACATCGTCGACCCATTGCCCGACGCGGTGACGCGGCGGCGCGACATCAGCCGCATCTACAATCTTGCCTGTGCCGCATCGCCGCCGCAGTATCAGGCCGATCCCGAACATACCATGCTGACGAATGTCATGGGGACCGACCGGCTGCTGCGGTTGGCGGAGCAAACGGGCGCGCGCTTTTTGCTGACGTCCACCAGCGAAGTCTATGGCGACCCGGAAGCGCATCCTCAGCGGGAGGATTATCGTGGCTGGGTCAACTGCACCGGTCCGCGCGCCTGCTACGACGAAGGGAAGCGCGCCGCCGAAGCGATGGCGTTCGACTTCGCCCGGCTTGGCCGCGCCGATGTTCGCGTGGCGCGCATCTTCAACACCTATGGCCCCAACATGCATCCCGACGATGGTCGTGTGGTATCGAACCTGTTGTGTCAGGCGCTGTCGGGTGAGGACATCACCATATACGGTGACGGATCGCAAACGCGCAGCTTTTGCTTCGTGTCGGACATGGTCGAAGGACTGATCCGGTTGATGGAATCGGATATGCCCGACTTGGTGCCTGTCAATCTCGGCAATCCCGAAGAATTTACGATCATGGAACTTGTCGATCGGGTCCTGACGGAAACGGGTTCGGCATCCAGCGTGACTTACCATCCGCTGCCGACCGACGACCCGCGCCGCCGCAAGCCGGATATTCGGCAGGCCAAGGAACGCCTTGACTGGGAACCGACGATCGCCCTTGATGAAGGACTGAGGATGACGAGGGCCTTCTTCGCGCGTGAGATCGGCATGACGAGAGCAATGCAGGATGCGCCGATCGCGGCCGAGTAAGTCGTCAGACCTCAAATGCCGAGGAGCAGCGGCTCCTCTGTTTCCAGATAGCCATCATCGAAGCCAGCGGCTTTGGTGATGGCAGCCCAATCGGGAATCTCGATCCGCCTGCCCCGAACGACGATCAGGCCTTCCGCACGCAGGGCGCGCATGATCCTGTTCATGTGTACCGGCGTCATACCAAGCGCGTCCGCCAGTTGGCTTTGGACTACGGGCAGTTCGAACGATACACGGCTTCCAAGACCTGCTTTCTCCATGCGGATCCCCAGTTCGCAGAAGAGATGCGCAGCGCGAACGCGCGCATCGCGGCGGCCGACATTGACCAACCATTGCGACAGCACTGCGCCGTCTGCCACGCAGTCCCGCCAGAATGCCTCGGCTATGGCGGGATATTCATGGGCGAGATTGCGCAGTTCGCTGTGCGGCACCTTTACGATCGTTACAGGCGCCGACAGCGCTTGAACCGCCCATTCGACCTTTGGCAGCATGAGCGAATATAGGTCACACATATCACCTGGGATGTGGATGGCGGTGATCTGCCTGTGGCCGTCGCGTAATTGCCCGAACCGGGCGGCCATGCCGGACACGATCAGGCAAGATGAGTCCGTTAATTGGCCCGGACTCACGATATCGCGATGCGGGTCGATCACGATCTCACGGCCCGACAAGGACAAGATGGCCCTCCGTTCTTTTTCGTTCAGCACCGACCTTTGCAGCAGTTTGCGGACGAATAGCTGGAAGACGGGATTCTCAAAGCGCATGATCGTCTCTCGTCAAACGGACATGGCAGAGTGCGGTCCGATCGCACGCGGTGCCAATCACGATGGAATGATCCCGCATCAACGCACAAACTGCACGACTTGTTCGAAGGCAATCGTCCTGAGCGTTACGCCTTGCGCATCTGTGATCTCTACCCTGTGATTTAGATGGATGGTTCGGCCGGATCGAATATGCTCCGCGATGACGTCGCGTGCGCTGCGGATGGCTTCCTTTTCCGCTGCTGCCAGGTCCGGGAAGAGTTGGCCTTCTTCGTCCCAGATGTCGGCATCGTTGAAGAGATGAATATGAAATTTCGCCATGGAGCACCAAGACCGAAGCCTCACAAGAGTTCCCGCGACCTCGATCAAGTCTCGCAAATTACGTGGTATGCGGCAGTCCGGTTGCGGGCGCGGGTGACCCGATCAGCAATTTTACAGCAAAAGAACATATGTGAATCTCGATTAGCGCAGTTTCGCTACTATGCCGCTTGGGGGGCTTAACAGGGGTCGTTCCATGTTGAGCCAGATTGCACCGGACGAAGATCTCGTCTTTTTCAGACCGCATGATTTCCTTGCGCGGGAATGTGAACGGCCTGATGGCCTCTTCCAAATATTGGAAGGATGGGCCTGTAAATACCGGCTGCTGTCCGATGGGCGGCGGCAGATCACGGCGCTGTTCCTGCCAGGCGACTTTTGCGAGCCGCAATGGGCGCTGGGCCGCGCACCGAGCCAGCCGATCGTTGCGCTCACCAATGTACGAGCGCGCAAGACGGCTTGTCAGGCGCCCATGTCAGGGACCGGCGACACGCAGTCGGTCTTTTGGAAGAATTTCGTCGATGGCTGCGAGCGGCAGGCGAATTGGCTGGTCACGCTGGGGCGTCGGACCGCGATCGAGCGACTGGCGCATCTGCTCTATGAGTTGTTCGATCGGATGCGGCATGCTGGACTGGCCTATGGCCACCAATGCGCGCTTCCCCTGACGCAGATGGACATCGCGGATCTGACCGGCCTGACACCAGTCCATGTCAATCGCACTTTGCAGACCATGCGGTCTCGCGGGTTGATCGAGCTGCAATCCAAATGGCTGCGGATACCCGATGTGCGCGCGCTTCGCGAAGCCGCCGCAATTGGCGGCATTGAGATTGCAGCCTAGGCTACAGGTCGCCCGATTTTCAATCGGAAACAAAAATTACAGCCTAGTTATCATATGTTGGCGTACAGCGTTCGGTCTTTGGAGCAAGGTACGGCACCCCCGGTTGATCGTAAGACATCACGCCGAGGCGACCTATGAGCAGCGCTACCAAAACGATAGATCATGACATCATCAAAGATTGGACAGAACAAAGGGGCGGGCGACCGGCTGTCGTACGGACGGAAGGGCGCGACGGCGGCGTGCTCCGCTTCGATTTTGGGGAGAAGGAGGATTCGTTCGAAGAAATCGACTGGGACGAATTCTTTAAAATCTTCGACAGCTCCGATATCGCATTGCTGTATCAGGATAAGACGGCGGATGGATCGACCAGCCGCTTCTTCAAGTTTGTACACAAGGACGACAAAGCTTAACGCTTCCAAGCTGACGCTCGACGCTCGCATTGATGGGCCGATGCAGAGCGGACGACGCGCTTAGGCTATGATGGACCTCACTGCGCGCTACAGCAGCCACTCGATCCTATGCCCTTCGGATGATAAGCTCCGCTCAAGACCGTTCAATCGGGGCCGTTGTTGATGAACGGCCGTTCCCCCTTGCTCGCCCCGCTGGCGATGCGCCTTGGCGGACGTAGCGAACTCACCTATGCGGACGTCGAAGCCATTTACGCGCTGCCGCATCAGGAGCGCCGGATCGCTGCCGGTGCCTATATCGTGCAGGAGGGCGACAAGGCGAGCGCTTGCCAGATCATGCTGACAGGGTTCGCACATCGCCATCGATTTTCCGCCGAAGGGCTGCGGCATATCGTCGGCATCCATGGCCAGGGCGACATATTGAACCTGCCTGCGACGCCCCCTTCGGCAGCGGAGGATTTCGTCCAAGCCTTGGGACCGGTTACCGTCGCCGTGATCCCGACCGAAAGCCTGCTCGCCGTCTGTCGATCCCACCCGCGTGTCTCCAATGCGCTCTGGACGGAAGTCGAAGCGGAAATGTCTGTTGTGCGTGCCTGGATCTCCAATATGGGGCGACGAGATGCGCGGGGCCGGATTGCGCACCTGTTTTGCGAACTAGCGATGCGAGATCATCTGGCAGGCGGGCATGACGGCTGTGAGATCGTCCTGCCTCTGACACAGGCCGAACTGGCGGACGCTACGGGCATGACGACGGTGCATGTCAATCGAACCTTGCGCGCGTTGGAATCCGAAGGCTTTATCGAGCGCGATAGGCGGCGCATTCTGGTGCCGGATTGGCGGCGACTGGCCGAACTGGCCGATTTTCGCCTTCGGCCTTGGGCCGGACGGAGCGGAAGCCCCGCTAAGAGTTGAAGCGCGGACCACTCTTAACGAAGGTCAGCTTCTTCTCGCCATTTTTCTCGATCGACATTTCCGCACGCATCCTAATGCGATCCTGCGCATTTACAGTTCACCGCAGCGCCGTTCACCCGGCGCAGGGCCATGCGGAACAGGGACGGAGATCATATGTCGGACGATCGTATTCGCGAACGCGCGCATGCCATCTGGGAAGCGCAGGGGCATCCCGAGGGCAAGGCCGAAGAGCATTGGCAGCAGGCGGCCGAGGAGATCGCTTCGCTCGACCAGCAGGCTAGCGACGGTGCGGGCGGCATCCTGCCGAACCCGCTTGCGACGGGCGCGGCTGCCGAAGAACTCGCCAAGCCCAAGAGGCGCAAGCGGGTTCGGCAGGATGCCGCCCGCACCGTCGCTAGCCTGCTGGTCGAGCGAAGCGATCTCCTCGGCCGCCTGCTGCCAATGCTCTTCGGCCTTGCCC
>CAJYHD010000382.1 GCA_913773715.1 uncultured Sphingobium sp. | reverse complement strand
TGGAGTTCAGACGTGTGCTCTTCCGATCTGCATTCGCAGCAGGGCAGCCCCATCGATCGAAACGCGCAGGCCGTACGCCAAGATGTTGCCCGACCGCTTGACCGCGCGTCGCTTGGCGAAATTGTCCGGGCTTACGACATACTGGATGTTCGGGCTGATCCGCACGTTGCGAGAGGCCGCGATGCCGTAGTTGATTTTGAACACGCCCTCGTCTGGAAAGACCCTGTCGGTTCCACCGGCCAGAGCGCGCGACGCCTGGAGAAACAGACGCTGGCGATCGCCGAGCCGGAGTCGGCCGTGTGAGCAGATCCAGATGGCCGCGCCGACGCTTATCCCGCGACGCTCTACCATGGTGAAAGCCCGGAGTGAATGAGCGGCCAAGGTCGAGGCGCGGGAAGAATGAAGCGGATGGAGTAAAAATAGGGTGCCAGATTTCTGCCCATTCGCTGGCAATCAAGGCGCGAACCATTGTGATGTTTCCTCAGGATATTCAATTCGCTCGCAAATTATCATCCTAGTCAAACGATTGATGTCAAAGGGGCGATTGTATCCGCATCTTCATCAACGCCAGGTGGATCCTAAACTATTCCAAAATGTGATCTGTTCGAAATCTGTCGGTAGCTCTTGGGAGAAGGATCAATCGAAAGCGGATGATCCCATCCATGCATGCTGCATTGCGATAAAGCTCAGACAAGAGGCATTATAAGGTATTGTATTGCTGAAATATTCCTGATCGCATAGGGTGGCTCGGTCGAGGTCGGGCGATGCAGCGATTTTGGGCATTGATTGATGATAGCGGAAGTGATGAGGTGTCCGCGCCCAGGTTCGACCTTGCTATATCGGCCAGTATTCTGGCCGTCGCAATAACATGGATATTGCGATCATGGCTTGATGTTGAGCTTCCTTTCCTGTTCTGCATCGGCGCGGTGATATTTGCTTCGCTCCAGGGCGGATTTGCTGCCGGAGCGATTGCGACGGCCTTTTCCATCTCGGGGACCGCATTGTTCGCCAGCAGCGGTGTGGCACTGGTGACGGCGCGCAATGTCGGGATCGTGCTGCTCTTTTGCACGGGACTGGCCATCAGCGGTGAAATGACGCAGCGGTTGCGCCGTCGTGAGCGTCGGGCGGCGGCGCGGATGTTCCGGCGTGAACAGACGTTGCAGACGATGTTCGAAGACTCGCCGGCCGCCATGCTGGTCGCGGATTCGCGCGATACGATCGCAGCCGCGAACGAGGCTGCGGCGGCTCTTTTCGGTATGTCTTGCACCAATCTGATCGGACTGCGCCTCAGTGCGGTCCTGCCGCTCGGCACCGTTCGAGACGCGGGTGTTTGCTCGGTCGAGATGGGGCCGGGGCGTTCGCTCCATCTCAACGTCCTTGCAAAGCCTCTGCCGATCAAGGGCCAGACGTATCACATGATCTATATCCGCAACGAGACGGATGCGATGGTCGCGGCCGAAAATCTGTCCGTGACCCAGCGCGAATTATACCGGATGGCGCGGGCGACCACCTTGAACCAGTTCGGCTCCTCGATCGCGCACGAGCTGAATCAACCGATGGCCTTCGTCGCCAATTATGTCGGCGCGGCGCATGCGCTGATAACGCGCAATCCTCCCGATCTGGATATCGCCCGCGGCGCGCTAGACGATGCGCTGAAGCAGGTCTTTCGAGCCTCGGCCGTGCTCAAGAAGTTGAAGGAATTCGTCGGACGGCGCGCCCCGACCCTGTCCTGGATCGATATGTCGTCGCTGCTGGTCGATGTCGAGAAGCTGGGGCGAATGGCGGTCAGGGAGGCGGGGGCCGACTTGCATATCGTGTTCCCCGACGAACCGACCGAAATACTGTGTGACGCGGTCCAGCTTCAGCAGGTCATGCTGAACCTGGTGGTCAACGCGGTCGATGCCGTGCGCGAACGACCCGACCGGCGGATCGTCGTTCGCACTTGGCGCAAGCCGTCGGAGGACAGGCTGATCGTTGCGGTCGAGGATAGCGGTTGCGGCCTGCCGGACGGCGACGGCCACAGACTTTTTGCGCCCTTCCGATCGACCAAGCCGGAGGGCGTCGGCATCGGTCTGGCGATCTGTCGCGGTATCGTCGAGGCGCATGGCGGGCACATCTGGTGCGATGCGATCACCGAATTGGGGGGCGCCCGTTTTCTTTTTACCGTTCCAAGCCGTTTGCAGGGGGAGACCGGCCATGCCGCATGACGCATCCGTCTACATCATCGACGACGAGCCGGAAATGTGTCGCTCGCTCGCGTTGCTGTTGTCCACGGGCGGCGTTCCCGCGCGGACCTTCGGCAGTGCGGACCTGTTCCTGGACATGATCGACGCGCTGCCCGTCGGCATCATCATCTGCGACGTCCTGATGCCGGGGACGAGCGGGATCGAGCTGGTGCGTCGCCTGCCGCAGATGGGGCGCAGCGATCCGGTCGTCGTCATTGCGGGCCATGCCGATGTGCCGCTGGCCGTGGAGGCCATGAAGGCGGGCGCGCTGGACTTCATAGAAAAGCCGTTCGAGGCATGCACGATCATGAACGCGATCGAGAATGCCCGGCGTCTTGCCGACGAGCGCGCGGCGCCTCTGCAGTGCGTGGAGATCCTGTCGCGCCGCGAACGCGAAGTCTTGGCGCTCATCACCGCAGGCTCGACCAGCAAGCAGGCGGCGCGAGAGCTGGGGATCAGTCCGCGCACCGTCGAGACCTATCGTACCAAGTTGATGGAAAAGACCGGCGCGACCAGTCTTGCCCAGCTGATCCGGCTGGGTCTGGAGGCCGACCACGCCGCGTCGGCGTCAGTCGCGCACATCGCTGGTGGCGAGCTTGATGGTCAGGGTATAGACCAACCCGCCCGGTAGGAAGCGCATCGCGGGCTCGCACCTTGCCTGTGCGCCGATCATGTCACGCAGCAGCCGGGTGCCGAAACCGCTTCTGGCCTGAGGGGATACCGGCGGGCCGCCCAATTCCCGCCAGCTGAGATGCAAATCGGGTTCCGGGTCGTCCGGGTGACGAACCACCGTCCAGCGCAGATCGACCCGTCCACCGCCCAGGCCCAGGGCGCCGTGACGGATCGCATTGGCCGCCAGCTCGTGCGTCACCATCGCAAGCAGATGCGCCCAGCGCGCCGCGATCGCCACCGACGGCCCGGACTGGGTGATGCGCGGGCAAGTGGGATCGTCGAACCGCGCCAGTACCTGTCCGAACACGCTGGGCAGGGTGCAGAATTCCCCGGCGACATCGCATCCGATGCGGGCCACCGCATCCAGGCTGCGCAGGCGATCGATAAAGGCCGCGACCGCCGGATCGGCGGTGAGCGGTCCCAGCGACTGATGCGCCAAGGCGATCGACAGCGACACCAGGTTGCGCGCGCGGTGCTGCGCCTCGGTCTGCATCAGCACGTCCAGCGCGTCGCGGGGCGGCGGCAGGATGGACAGGGTCACCCGGCGGCCCATATCGGTGACGGCCGGTACGCGGATCGCCATCGAAAGCGCCTCGGCCGTCTGGCTTGCGCCTGGGGTGGTCAGGCTTGCGCCTGGCTCGTGCGGGACGATGCTCAGGCTGGGCGGCAGGTCCGCGCAGCGGATCGTGACATACATGATCGGTTCTTCCCCCGGCATCTCCAGACTCCCCTGCGCTACGGGTTCGGCGATCCCCGGATCGCGCGCCCGACCCGTCCTTGCTGCGCCCGCAGGACGGGGCTGGCAATTCCGTAGGATTGCGGATGCTGGCACCTAGGCGTCCGTAATCGTGCGGAATTTTCGATCGCCGGTCGCCGATTTATGCCTTCGTTCAGGAGGTGCGGGATGTTCGACACGGACGACAAACCGGGCGGTGAGCGTCGAGACTGGCGGTTGATCCGGCGGAGCCCGTCACCTCTGTCGGCGGCGCGCGGGCGGACGAATGGCCGCTGCCCCGCCTCCATCGGGCTTGGGACCATCGGGTCGCACACTCTGCCCCCCGTGGCGACGGGCTTTCCGGGCGGCGGCGCCCGGCACCCGGTCGCATCGACCGATCCGATCTCCCGGCGGTGTCCGTCGGTATCTGCGCGGTACCGACGGCACTGCGCCGCTTTCCCTCGGGAAGCGAGGCACGGACCCTCGCAGCTCCGGCGACATCGCCGCCGGTCCTGACGTCCGTCGCCATGGGGAAGGCCGCCCCCATGGTGCGACAAGGCCGCCCGGTGGGCGATCCGCCGGACGAACACCCATGATTATGGGCAACAGGAGAGCGTATCATGAAGAAAGTACTTTATGCCTCGATCTCGGTTCTGGCGCTGGGCCTGGCGATACCCGCCGCCGCGCAGACGTCCGGCACCATCAACGGCGGGGCCGGGATCGGCCTGGGCGCCGGGGGCTTCACCAACGGCGCGATCGACACGGGCAGCGTGAACGGCACCAACAGCCAGACGCTGAGCATCGACATGAACCGCGAGCTTTCGGGCGGTTCGGGCAGCGGCTTCGGCGGGACGATGAACATCAGCAGCCTGCCGCTGGGTTCCAGCTATGCCGTGGTCGGCGGCGTCGGTTCGTCGGGTACCTCGATCCTCGCCAATGTCGATGCCTCGAACAACGGGTCGATCGTGTCGACCAGCTTCAACGCGGGTCTGTACGGCGGCATCACCGGCGGCTCGGCGGCGCTGAACATGCAGGTCATGAACTTCGGCCAGAGCAGCGCCGACTTCAAGCTGACCTCCTCGTTCGACTCGACCCACAACGACTCCTTCAACGCCACCTCGACCGACTGGACGATGGCGGGCGCGGCGGGCGTCGGGGCCTTCACCTTCGGCTCGCTGGGCTGGGACGTCAACTAAAGCCCGGCGCCTCGCGGGGTGGCCTCCGTGCCACCCCGGCTTTGTTCGGATGCAAGGAGAGGAATGATGAAACGTCTCGTCAGTGGTGTGGCTGCGGCGCTCGCGATCCTTCCGGCGGCGGTGGCGTTGAAG
>CAJYHD010000381.1 GCA_913773715.1 uncultured Sphingobium sp. | reverse complement strand
TGAGGACTGGCGTGGTCAGGCGATCGACCTGGGTAACGGAAAGAAGCCGGGCCTCTTCAGCCGCCTGACGGGCTAAGTCTGGGCGGCCGAACGAAGAAGGGCGGGGTTTGTACCCCGCCCTTTCCTGTTATTTCTTCGCGAGCGCCGCCTGAGCAGCGGCCAGGCGAGCGATCGGTACGCGGTAGGGCGATGCCGACACATAATCGAGACCCGTCTGCTCGCAGAAAGCGATCGAAGCCGGATCGCCGCCATGTTCGCCACAGATGCCGAGCTTGATGCCGGGACGGGTCGCCCGGCCTCGCTCGGCCGCGAGTTCGATCAACTGACCGACGCCTTCGACATCTATACTGACAAACGGATCGCGTGCGAAGATGCCCTTGTCCACATATTGCGTCAGGAAGCGGCCTGCATCGTCGCGACTGATACCGATCGTCGTTTGCGTAAGATCGTTGGTGCCGAAGGAGAAGAATTCGCCGACCTCGGCGATCTCGCCTGCCTTCAGAGCAGCGCGGGGCAGCTCGATCATCGTGCCGACCAGATATTCGACCGAAGCGCCCTGCTCGGCGAAGACTTCCTGCGCGACGCGATCGACGATCGCCTTCATCAGTTCCAGCTCCTTGCGGGTAGCAACGAGCGGGATCATGATTTCGGGGATCGGCGCTTCACCCGAACGCTGCTTGATGAGGAGCGCGGCCTCGAAGATCGCACGCGCCTGCATTTCGTAGATTTCGGGATAGGTGACGCCGAGGCGGCAGCCGCGATGGCCGAGCATCGGATTGAATTCATGCAGTTCATTGGCGCGACGCTTGAGCGTATCGACGCTGACGCCTGCACCCCTTGCCACCTCCTCGAACTCCGCTTCGCCATGCGGCAGGAACTCGTGCAGCGGCGGATCGAGCAGGCGGATGGTAACGGGCAGGCCCGCCATCACCATGAAGATCTGCGCGAAATCGTCCCGCTGCTCGGGCAGCAGCTTGTCGAGCGCGGCGCGACGGCCCTTCTCCGTGTCGGCGAGGATCATCTCGCGGACGGCGGTGATGCGAGCCGCGTCGAAGAACATATGCTCGGTGCGGCAAAGGCCGACGCCTTCTGCACCGAAATCGCGAGCGGTCTGGCAGTCGAGCGGCGTTTCGGCGTTGGCGCGAACCTTCAGGCGGCGGACCTTGTCAGCCCACTCCATCAACGTGCCGAAGTCGCCCGCCAGCTCAGGCTGAACGGTCGGCACTTCACCCGCCATCACCTCACCGGTCGAACCGTCGATGGTGAGGATGTCGCCTTCCTTCAAAGTGCGACCTTCGATGCGCAATGTCTTGGCATTGTTGTCGATCGACAGGCTTCCGGCACCGGACACGCAGGGACGACCCATGCCACGCGCCACGACGGCCGCGTGGCTGGTCATGCCGCCACGCGCGGTGAGGATGCCCTTGGCCGCGTGCATGCCGTGAATGTCTTCCGGCGATGTTTCGACGCGGACGAGGATGACGGCGTCGCCCAGTTCGTTGCGGCGCTCGGCGGTGTCGGCGTCGAACACGATCGCGCCCGAAGCCGCGCCGGGCGAGGCAGGCAGCCCCTTGGTCAGCACGTCACGGGGCGCCTTGGGATCGAGCGTCGGGTGGAGGAGCTGATCGAGCGCAGCGGGATCGACGCGGGCGACGGCCTCTTCCTGCGTGATCAGGCCTTCGCTCGCCATATCGACCGCGATCTTGAGCGCGGCCTTGGCCGTGCGCTTGCCAGAGCGCGTCTGGAGCATCCAGAGCTTGCCCTGCTGCACCGTGAACTCGATGTCCTGCATGTCGCGATAATGGGTTTCGAGGATCTGGAAGACCTTCGCCAGTTCGGCATAGGTTTCCGGCATCGCCTCTTCCATCGACAGCGGCTTGGCTCCGGCGCGTTCACGCGCTGCGAGCGTCAGATATTGCGGGGTGCGGATGCCGGCGACGACGTCCTCGCCCTGCGCATTGATGAGATATTCGCCATAATAGGCGTTTTCGCCCGTCGCGGGGTCGCGGGTGAAGGCGACGCCGGTGGCCGAGGTATCGCCCATGTTGCCGAACACCATCGCCTGCACGTTGACGGCAGTGCCCCAGTCGTGCGGAATGGAATTGAGGCGACGATAGACCTTGGCGCGGTCGGCCTGCCAGCTGCCGAACACGGCGCTGATCGCGCCCCAGAGCTGGTCATGGACATCCTGCGGGAAGGGCTTGTTCCAGAGCTTCTGGACGAGCGCCTTATATTCGGTGACGAGACCCTTCCAATCGTCCGCCGTCATTTCGGTGTCGAGGCTATAGCCCTGATCTTCGTTGGCGATTTCCAGCGCTTCCTCGAACGCGCCATGGTCGAGTTCGAGCACCACGTCGGAATACATCTGAATGAAGCGACGATAGCTGTCCCAGGCGAAACGCTCGTCGCCCGACGCTGCGGCAAGGCCCAGCACGGTTTCGTCATTGAGGCCGAGGTTGAGGACGGTGTCCATCATGCCAGGCATCGAAATGCGCGCGCCCGAGCGGACGGATACGAGCAGCGGATCGGCCTTGTCACCGAATTGCTTACCAGTAATGCCTTCGATATGCGCGATGCCGTTGGCGACGTCTGCCTTCAGGCTTTCGGGGAACACGCCGCCGTCCGTGTAATAGCGGGTGCACATTTCGGTGGTGATGGTGAAACCCGGAGGCACCGGCAGGCCGATCGATGCCATGCCGTCGAGGTTGGCGCCCTTGCCGCCCAGGAGGTTCTTGTCACCCTGCCCCCCGTCATTCACACCGCCGCCGAAGCGATAGACGTAGCGGGTGTTCGTGGTCGTCGCGTCTTTAGTCTCGATCATTCCGGCGCTCCCTGCACTGATTGCCGATGAAGAATTTGTGCGCTGCAATATTACAGCATTATTTCCGGGTTTAGGGAAGTTGGGAAGAGGCGGTACCTCGTCCTAACTTCGCACATTTCCCGCTTATTCGCTCATTATGTTGCTTTACCCCGCAATCTTCGAAAAGTCTGCAACGCTGTGGACGGCGGCGCGAACGCGGGCAAGCAGCGCGAGGCGGGCCGTGCGCTTGGCCGGATCGGAGTCGTTGACCGTGACGGTTTCAAAGAAGGCATCGATCGGCGCGCGCAGCGTGGCAAGCGCGGCCATCGCATCCTCGAACCGTTCGTCCGCCACCGCCTGCGCCGCGCGGGGTTCCGCCGCTTCGAGCGCTGCGATGAGGTCAGCTTCTGCCTTTTCCGGGGTGTAGGATAGGGCTTCTTCGGATTGGCCATTCTCGTCACCCGGGACCTGATCCGGGGTCCCGCTTTTATCCGCCTCATTCAAGGAGCGGGACCCCGGCTCAAGGCCGGGGTGACGGGTAGAGGAGAGGTCGGGAGCTTCTTTCTTGAGGATGTTCGCAGCGCGCTTGTAGCCTGCGAGCAGGTTCGCGCCGTCATCGGTCGCGACGAAGGACTGAAGCGCATGGACGCGGGCGAGCAGGCGAACGAGATCGTCCTCCCCGCCAAGCGCAAACACCGCGTCGATCAGGTCGTGGCGGACGCCGGCTTCCTTTTGCTGGACCTTGAGGCGGTCGGCGAAGAATGCAAATAATATACGGCTGTCGGTAAGTCCTTCCTGAACATACCTATTGGCGTCTTCATTAGCAGCATCTGTTGCTGCCTTTATCATTGCTTCGAAATCAGCCTTTTGAACAAGCTTTCGGCTAATTCGCTCATACTCTTCGATGGCGGGCCAAATGCGAGCAATGGGGCTGCGCTGTTGCCGAAAATGAACGTCAGCACACGCGTGAAACAGCGGCTTGAGTAGCTCAAATCGCAGATCATTTTTAATGACTGTGGCGATCACGCCAATAACTGCACGTCGAAGAGCAAATGGATCTTTCGATCCGGTAGGCCGCTCGTCGATGGCGAAGAAAGATCCAAGCGTATCCAGCTTGTCCGCTAGCGACACCGCCACCGTCACTGGCGCTGTCGGCACCTCGTCGCCTTGGCCGACGGGCTTGTAGTGGTCGCGGATGGCGTCGGCTACGGCGTCGTGCAGGCCTTCGGCGCGGGCGTAGTAGCCGCCCATGGTGCCCTGAAGCTCGGGGAACTCGCCGACCATTTCGGTGACGAGGTCGGCTTTGGCGAGCTTCGCCGCATCATATGCGAGTTGGGCCAACTCTTCCTTCGTCATGCCAGCGGAGGTCGTCGGGAGGCGCGTGACTCCCGACGACATCTCAGGCGTTGGCGCGCTGTCGCCTGAGACCCCAGCCTTCGCTGGGGTGACGGTTGAAGTTGAGGTGACGGTCGTATTGGCGGTGACAATCCCCTCTTCAACCAGCCACCGCGCCAGCTTGGCGACGCGGTCAACCTTGTCGGCGATGGTGCCCAGTTTCTCGTGGAAAGTGATGCGTTCCAGCTTCTTCGCGTGATCTTCCAACCGCGTCTTGCGGTCCTGCTCCCAGAAGAAGCGGGCGTCGGAGAGGCGGGCGGCGAGGACCTTGCGGTTGCCGGCGACGATCGCCGCGCCGCCGTCCTTCGCTTCGATATTGGC
This sequence comes from uncultured Sphingobium sp., assembly GCA_913773715.1. The sequence continues at coordinate 5,399 of CAJYHD010000381.1, read as the reverse complement.
GGTGCAGATGAAGGCAGGCGCCAACTTGCCCGCACCGTCGCGCAGGACGAAATATTTCTGGTTGATGCGGAGCGTCAGCTGGATGACTTCGGGCGGCACTTCGAGGAAGGCCGGGTCGAAATCGCCGAGCAACGGCACTGGCCATTCAGTCAGGCCCGCATTTTCCGCGACGAGGCCCTTGTCCTCGATGACGGTATAGCCCTTGGCGGCAGCGGCCTCTGCCGCCCTCTCCGCGATGATCGCCTGGCGCTCATGATGGCTGGCGAGGACGTGGCAGGCGCGCAGCTTTTCGACATAGTCGTGCGCGCCGCCGATCGTGATCTCGCCGGAATGATGGAAGCGGTGGCCGAGGGTGGCGTAGCCTGAGCGCAGTCCTTCGACCTCCACATCGACCAGGTCTTCGCCGAGGATCGCGACGATGCCCTGAAGCGGGCGCACCCAGCGCAGGCTCTCGGTCGTCTGGCTCGGTGCGCCCCAACGCATCGATTTGGGCCACGGGAAGGCGCGGATGATGGCGGGGATCGCCTGCGCCAGCACGTCGGCAGTGGCGCGGCCGGGCTTGCTAACGACCGCGAACCAAACGCCGTCGCGATCTTCCAGCTGATCCTGGGTCAGCCCGGTCTTGCGCAGGAAGCCTTCGAGTGCCTGGGGCGGCGCGGACGTGCGCGGGCCTTTATGCTCCTCGCTCACCGCCTGCGTTTCGAGCGGCAGGTCACGTGCGATGAGGGCCAAGCGGCGGGGCGTGACGAAGCTTTCGATTGCGGCGGGGGTGAGGCCAGCCTTAGCAAGTTCTTCGGTGAAGAGACGGGCGAGGTCTTCGGACGCCTTCAATTGCATGCGCGCGGGGATTTCCTCGCAACGCAGTTCGAGGAGAAAATCGCTCATGCCGCCCATCCGTTCACTTCCATCCACTTCTCGCACGAACCCTTGGCGAGGTCACGGACGCGGCCGATGTAGCTGGCGCGTTCCTGCACGGATATGACGCCGCGCGCTTGCAGCAGGTTGAAGATGTGGCTGGCCTTGATCGCCTGATCGTAAGCGGCCAACGGCACGTCGGCAGCGAGCGACGCCTTGCACTCGGCTTCCGCATCCTTGAACCAGCGGAACAGCTTTTCGGTGTCGGCGATCTCGAAATTCCACTTCGACATCTGCTGTTCGTTCGCGAGGAAGACGTCGCCATAGGTGACGCCCGCATCGTTGAACTTCAGGTCATAGACGCTGTCGACGCCCTGAATATACATGGCGAGGCGTTCGAGGCCATAGGTGAGTTCGCCCGCGACCGGCTTGCAGTCGAAGCCGCCCATTTGCTGGAAATAGGTGAACTGGGTGACTTCCATGCCGTCGCACCAGACTTCCCAGCCGAGGCCCCAGGCGCCCAGCGTCGGGCTTTCCCAGTCATCCTCGACGAAGCGGATGTCATGAACCAGCGGGTCGATGCCGATTTCCCGCAGTGAGCCGAGATACAGGTCCTGAAGGTTCGCCGGGGACGGCTTCATGATGACCTGATACTGGTAATAATGCTGGAGGCGGTTGGGGTTCTCGCCATAGCGGCCATCGGTCGGACGGCGGCTCGGCTGCACATAGGCGGCGTTCCAGGCGTTGGGGCCAAGGCTGCGCAACGTGGTGGCGGGGTGGAAGGTGCCCGCGCCGACTTCCATGTCATAGGGCTGAAGGATGACGCAGCCCTGACGCCCCCAATAGGCATGCAGGGTCAGGATCAGGTCCTGAAAGGAAAGCGGCTTGCCGTCGGCCACGAAGGGTCCTCGTCTTGGGTAACAAATATGGCCTGCGCCTTGGCGCATGGGGCCGAAACGGTCAAGGGAAAGGCGCTGCAATCAGGGTTAAGCGGCTTGCCGTGCGGCGCGCGGCTCCCCATTGAGGGGGCATGAAGATGATCCCCGCGATGCTGCGCGCGCTCTCTGCGGCACTGTTGATGATCGGCGGCGCGGCGGAAGCCCGTGCGCCCGCCGCCGCCACCCCAGCTTTGTGGGAGGTGAAGGACGCGGACACAACCATCTACCTCTTCGGCACGGTCCATGTGATGAAACCGGGGATCGAGTGGTTCGGCGGCCCAGTGAAGCGCGCGTTCGACGCGTCGGACGAGCTGGTGCTGGAGATCATCGAGCCGGACGATCCACAAGCGATCGGCGCGACGATGGCGGGCATGGCGATGGCGAAGGACGGCATGAAACTGTCCGACCGCCTCGCCCCCAACGCGCGGGCCAAATATCAGGCGGCGATGCAGGCGAACGGCTTGCCGTGGCAGACCTTCGACCTGTTCAATCCGTGGATGGCGGGCATGGCGCTGTCGGTCGCACCGCTTGAGCGAATGGGGTTCCAGAATGATCTGGGCGCGGAAAAGATTTTGCGCACGGCTGCACAGGGTGCAGGCAAGAAGGTCGGCGCGCTCGAGACGGTCGAGCAACAGGTCGGATTCTTCGCTGGATTGCCGATGAATCAGCAGGTCGAGTTCCTGAACGCGACGGTCGATGGGCTGCCCGACATGGAAAAGGAGTTCGGGGAGTTGCTGCGCTACTGGCAGGCAGGACAGCCCGACAAGCTTGCCAAGTCGATGAACGAGTCGCTGGAGGCGACGCCCGAACTCGCCAAGGTTCTGCTGACCGGGCGCAACGCCAATTGGGCGAAGTGGATCAAGGCGCGCCTGGACAAGCCCGGCACGGTGTTCGTGGCCGTTGGCGCCGGGCATCTTGCGGGTACCGGCAGCGTGCAGGAACAGTTGAAGGCGCTGGGCATCGAAACGCGGCGGGTGAAAGCTTCCGATAAGTGAGCGCTTTCGTCCGGTTTCTCGCGCTCTGCTGCCTGACACTGGCGGCGGCGTGCGAGAAAGCGCCCCCTCCCCCGCAGCCGCCGGAGGGCACAGGTCCGGCGCTCTGGACCGTGTCGCGCGGTGAATTGCATGGCTGGCTGTTTGGGACGATCCATGTATTGCCGGAAGGCGTCGCCTGGCAGACGACGGCGGTGAAGGAAGCCATGGGCAAGGCTGACCGGCTGGTGCTTGAGGCCGCGGACTTGCAGGACCCGCAGAAGACGTTGCGGCTGTTCGAGACTTTGGGGCGTACGTCGGGCCTGCCGCCGTTGGATAGCCGTGTGCCTGCGGACGAAAGGGCGGCGCTTGCGAAGATAGCTGCGGATGGCGGGACGAGCGCGCAGGCCTTGTCGGCCTACAAGAGTTGGGCGGCGGCGATGCTGCTGTCGGCGGCGAGCCAGCGGGCGCTGCATGTCAGCCAGCAGGATGGGGTCGAGCCGGTGTTGATCGCTGCATTCAAAGATACCGGCAAGCCGATCGGCGGACTTGAGACGGTGGAGCGGCAGTTCGGCGCGTTCGACTCGCTATCCGAAACGGCGCAGCGAAGATTGCTCGTGCGGACGGTGCGCGAGGCGAAGGATATGAAATCGCTCTACGACCGCATCCTCGCCGCCTGGGTCAAGGGCGACATGGCGGCGATCGCGCGGATGGATGATACGGGAGAACCGCCGGATCCCGATATCGAGGGCGCGATCATCGGGGGGCGTAATCGGGATTGGGTGAAAGCGGTGGAAGCGTTGAAGGGGCGGCCTTTCATTGCCGTGGGCGCGGGACATCTGACGGGCGAAGGCAATTTAATCGACTTGCTCAAGGCAAAGGGCTTTGCGGTGGAGCGGGTGCAGTAAGATCGGGATGAGGGTGGGCTTCGACTTCGTTCAGCCCGAACGGATTTGGGAGTGTAGCGGCTTCTCGACAGGCTCGAAGTGAACGGCGATCGCGATGGCCTTGGCGACTTGCCTTTCCTCCGCTTTCTGCTAAAGGCCCGCCTTCCCGCGATGGTCATCCCTGGAGGCGTGGCGGGAAATGTATCAGTTTAGCTTTTGGAGACACGCAATGAGCGAGCAGCTTACGCTGTCGGCAGAGGCACGCGATCGGGCAGGCAAGGGAGCCTCCCGCGCTCTCCGCCGCGAGGGCCGCGTACCCGCCGTCATCTACGGAAACAATGAAGAGCCCCTGTCGATCCATGTCGAGGAAAAGCTCCTCAACAAGCAGCTCGGCACCGGCCATTTCTTCAATTCGGTGATCATGGTCGAAGTCGGCGGCAAGGCCGTCCGCACGCTCGCCAAGGACGTGGCTTTCCACCCCGTGACCGATCGTCCGCTGCACGCCGACTTCCTGCGCGTTTCCGAGCATGCGACCGTCAACGTCCATGTGCCGGTGCGCTTCGAGAATGAAGATTCCGCGCCCGGCCTGAAGAAAGGCGGCGTGCTCAACATCGTTGCGCACGACATCGAACTCGTCGTCGATGCCGCGACCATTCCTGAAGAAGTCGTGGTCGATCTGACCGGCCTCGACGTCGGCGAATCGCTGCACATCAGCGCCGTGACCCTGCCCAAGGGCGCGAAGGCTCTGCACGCCGACGCTGACTTCACCGTCGCGACCGTCGTTGCGCCGTCCGCGCTGAAGGCTGAGGAAGCTGAAGCGGCTGCCGCTGCGGAAGCCGGCGAAGCGGAAGGTGGAGCCGAGGGCGAATAAGCCTTTTGCTTCTGCCCTCGGGCTGGAAATTACAATCCCGTCCGCCTACCCGGCGGGCGGGATTTTCTGTTTAAGGACGATCGATGCAAATTTGGGCGGGGCTTGGCAATCCGGGCGCGCAATATGCGATGCACCGGCACAATGTCGGCTTCATGGTCGCGGACCTGATCGCCGACATGCATCGTTTCTCGGCCCCCAAAAAGCAGTTTCAGGGCTGGACGCAGGAAGGGCGGATCGGCCCGGAAAAGATCATCCTGCTGAAGCCCGCGACCTTCATGAACGAAAGCGGCCGCGCCATCGGGGAAGCGATGCGCTTCTACAAGCTGATGCCGCAGGACGTGACTGTCTTTCACGACGAACTCGATCTTGCGCCGATGAAGGTCAAGGTGAAGCGCGGCGGCGGCAATGCCGGGCATAATGGCCTGCGATCGACCGATGCGCATATCGGCGCGGATTTCCGCCGGGTGCGGATAGGTATCGGGCATCCGGGGCATAAGGACCGGGTGCATGGCTATGTGCTGGGCAACTATGCCAAGGGCGAAGCCGATGCGCTGGCGGACATGCTGGGCGCGATCGGCGCGGAGGCCGGATGGCTGGCGAAAAATGATGACGCGCGGTTCATGAACGAAGTCGCGCTGCGCCTCGCCGACTGACGGGCTTCAACGAAAAACGTAGCGGAACAACGATTTCTCAATATTCGCATTGCTAAGGCCCCCGGTGAGAGGAGGCTGGATGCAGCTACGTATCGCACCAATGCAGGCGATGATCGGCATGTATGTGTGCAGCTTCGAAGGAGCGTGGCTGCATCACCCGTTCTGGCGAGCCAAGTTTCTGATCGAGGATGAAGCGACGCTGGAGAAAATCCGGTCGAGCGCTA
>CAJYHD010000380.1 GCA_913773715.1 uncultured Sphingobium sp. | reverse complement strand
TCCTGGTCGGCTACATGGATCGAGTTCGTATGCTTATCGCGTGGTGCGAGTTGCGCGGCGATTTTCGAATGTTCCGCACCGACCGGCTTGCCGCAATCGAGTTTCGCGACGAGCGCTACCCGGAACGCCGCGCAACGCTCAGGCGGCGCTGGCTCACCATAATGAGCGAGCGACGCGATGCGGGAGCACCGCAAAATTATTAAGTCTGAGCAGACCCACAATCGGTCATTCAGCGCGGCCTTGCCTCTTCCCGGTTTCTGCCGTTCGTTCACCTCGCAACAGGTGCCTCCCTTACAACCCAATCAGATGATCGAACGTCTGGCGTTGGGAGGAGAGCGGAACGGCGGCTTTCGGCGCGGCTGGTCGCGATAGCAGACATCAGCAGGTCGCTGCCTTTCCCAAAAACGAACGAGTTGTGGGAAAGAGAATGAAAGCGACCGACGTAAGCGATATGGCCGGGAACATAGAGGCTGTGCGGTAGCAGAGGCGTTATGGCGGTCACGTTGAGGTTGCAGAAGGTGACGGAGGCTGACCCGGAACGGGGTTGGGCGCCGGCTGAGTTCTACGACATAGTTGCTGGCGGCGAAGTCGTTGGCACGATCCAACTTCGCCTCGGCAACACTGACTACCTGCGGCTGTACGGCGGGCATGTGGGATACAAGGTCGAGCCGGAACACCGGGGGCATGGCTATGCGAGCCAGGCGCTGACGGCATTGGGGCCGATCGCTCGGGACCACGGTTTTGACGAAATCTGGATCACCGTTCGGCCGGACAATACCGCGTCGTGCCGCACGCTGGAGAAGGCCGGAGCCAGCTTTGAGGGGACGTTAGCCGTCCCGGCCGACAGCGACCTCTATGTACGGGGCGATCTCCACATGCGGCGCTATCGCCTATCCGTGTAACCGGCTTCGACTCTTCCCACAAAGGAACGGCCCAAGGGACGGTCTAGGCGTTCCCATTGGGATCAATCGATGGGCAAATTCGACTGGGAATTGTTCATTGTTTGCGCGCGCCTCTATCACCTGGAAACTGCTAGCGTGAGGCCATGGCAAAGCTGACGGCAACGGCAACGCTAACCGCGATTCCCAGACTTAAATTGCCCATGGCGGCCCCGAGGGCCGAACCGAGCGCGACACTCAATGCGAAGGCGACAATCGGTCGGCTCATGCTTTCAATCTCACGCTTATGTCTCGCTTTGACTTGGCATGGCCTCGCCAAGGCACTCTCTTAAAGCAGGCGTTCACTTTCTCAAATGGGAACGGCCAGCGAGACGGCCGGCACCGTCTCGCAAGGATGATGAAACGGGATTCAGTCTACCAATAGGCCGCCATCAGTTCGGACACCCACTCTGGCTGTCGAACCTCACCACGAGGCAGGAACTCGCGCATGACCGGCTTGATGTCGATCACGGGCGTTCCGTCAATCGCGTCCAGCCCCTCGACGTTCAGCCGCGAACCTTCCACGCTCAACACCCGGCAGACGGTCACGCCGAGCCGGTTGGGACGGTTCTTGCCCCGTTGCGCGAAGATGCCAGTGAGCGGCCAATCTTTGCGACCTCTCGGGTGACGTGCGCCGCGCTCGATCTTCTCTTCGGGCACACGATCGAACAGGAAGATGATCTCGGCGTGGCTGAACGCATCCAAGCCCGCCAGCGCGTCGGCTCCAACCTGCGTCGCGTCCAGCTCGATCGTGGTCCGGCTGCTTCCCCAATCGTCATCAATGGGATCGGCCCTGCCGCCCCGAACAAAGCCGATGGGTTCTAACGTGAATGTCATGGCCACCTCCGATTGGTGCCCGTCATTGCCACGATCGGTCCGCGCTGGGGAGTGCGGGTCGCTACCCGATTGGGAACGGCGGGCAGACGGCTGCCGCATTCCCATCAGGATCGAATTTCGGGAAAGCCCCTACATATTTGTCGCCGGTCTGAGCTAGCCCAAGCCGATCCCGATCTCAGCGTCGAGTAGAAGCCGCATTCCCGAAATGGTAGCAAGCTTGGTTGCCGCCAACCGTTTTTACATCTGTCACCCGTTCAGCTCGATCGGTTGTCACCATCAAAGTGCATGGCCGCTGATCGTCAGGGGCGTTCCACGTATATCTTGTGCCCCCTGTAATCGCCTCTTGACTATCGGGTTGACCATAGCGCTGCTCAACAGCGGTCAAGGGCTTGCCTTTCAATGACAATCCACGAACCATATTTCCAGCAAGGCAACCGCTGAGTGATAAAGCGCAAAACATGCCAATAATCAAACGCTTCATTTGTAATTTCCTATGGCGAATCTCGTAAATGCTACTTTAAAATATTCTCTACGTCAGCCAAGAGAACGTCAGTCATCTGGTTCAAATAAGCTTCGTAGTAGCCTTTATGGCTGGAGCCTACGATAGTCAGCATCCGTGTGCCCGGATAACGGCCGAGCACGTCACGGATGTTTGATACCATCCGCAGATTCCGCGTTTCCCACCAACCGACATAGTTGCGGCCAAATTGCTGCCGGGAGGGTTCTCTAAGTGCGGCTCCAAAATCGGATTTGAACGTGAGAATCGATGCTTGCGGCGCATTTATGTCGCGATACTTCGCGAGGATTCCGCCGGGCTTGGATAGACCCAGGTCGAGCCGTGCATTCTCGGCTTTCTGTAGTTGCATAGATGGGTTGTCCCATACCTTTGCCATCGCTTCGCTGTAGGCTTTATTTACGGCGGGATCGGGATCGTTCGGCGTGTCGGCCGAATGGTCATCCACACTCCAAACACGATCCAAGCCCAAGCGGGCCGCCAGCCTTGCACCGATCTGAACTGCTTCACTGCGGGCGTTTTCACGCTTCGCCAAGGCAGTGGCCAAATCAGGTGTCAGCCCGTCACCAGCATGTCGCTCTGTTTCCGGCAGGCGAAGCCACTGTACCAATGCCGAATTAGGTTCTCCCGCAGCCATGAAGACCGCCGCGAGGTGGCGACGATCGGCCGGCTTGGGAAACGTTGGCCAAGTGGTGAGGATGCGCTCCGCTTCGGCATTGGCAGCGGGCACGTCCAACCCTGTAGCCCCGCCCGAAGCTGACGGATCCAAACAATAAGTCTTTACGGTATCGGAATAACGAGCGGGATACCGGCGCAGAGCATCACATTGAAGGCCCGACAAGTCTTCCGTTGCAATTGCAGTAGGATGCCACGCTGCCAACTTATCAAGCAACGGATCGAGCATGGATGGCCCGATGGTTGATGAAGCGTCTGACAAATGCGGAGAGCCGAGAACCAACACCTCGTTCGCGCGGCCGGATTCCGATCGCTTAAGCTGGCTTGGTTCAAAGGAAGGCTGGTAGCTCTGCCCGTGAGCCGACGGGATGGACGCCATGAACGTAATGGCAGCGGCTACGACGACACGCATGAAACCCTCAACGCTGTGTATGGGGAGACATAGCGTATGCTATCTCACCCCTAGGTGTGTTGTGCAAATAACACGCTAAGCCACGCTTCTTGTGCTGGCAATATGTGAAAGCGAATTTTCCCGATTGGGAACGAGCCGGGAGACGGCCGGGGCATTCCCATTGGGATGGTAAAACGGGAATTTCATCGGACGGGACGGGGTGCCGTATGACGGCCGATCAGGCATAGGCGGTCAAATCTTTGGCCAGAACGACGAAACGTAGGTCCGGGCGCTTTGGACGACCGAAGCGCCCGTCTCCATAAGGAAAGGGTTCTGTCTCGCCGGTCAGTTGGTATCCTCGCCGCTCGTACCAAGCGATCAACGTATCGCGCACGTTTACAACGGTCATGCGGATGCGCCTTCCTTGACGCGCCTCCACCCATGCCTCTGCGGCCGCGAGCAGGCGGCGGCCTGTCCCACCGTTCTGAAGCTGCGGATCAACCGCCAGCGAGCCAAGATACCAGACCCCATCACCTTCGGGCTTTAACCAGACACACCCCTTCACGGCGTCACCCAGTTTCCAGACGAGCAGCGTGGCTTCGGGATGGTCCGACCGTTCGGCACGCAGCAGCATCTCGCTGGTGCGCTCTCCCTCGATATAAGCTGCCTCGCTGTTCCAGCCTGCGTCAGCATCTGCGCCTCGATAGGCGCGATTGAGCAACCCGACGATGGCAGGAATGTCGTCGTCGCTAGCGGCGTCCAATATCACCGTGGCTCTCGCTACCGCCCTCGCGCCGATCGAGTGGATGGCCAGGCGCTGCTCAACCTCCGCGACCTGTTCGATAAAGGAACCCGACAGGTCAGCCGTGATCTCCTGAACCGCCGCATCCACCAACGGCCATATCCGCTGCCGCCCCTCCGCCGCGGCACGACTGCCTGCCGGCGTCAAGGCGACGATCGTCTGTCGTCGATCGGCATCGCCCCTGGTGACGTGCACCAGACCGACGTCAACCAGCTTTGTGACGCTCTTTGTCATCGAGGGCTGGCTGACCCCCAAGGTTTCGGCCAAGGCGCTCACACTTAGCGAGCCTTGGGCGTCCAAGGTTGCGATCACCGCGACCATCCCTGACGGCACCGACGATCCGGCATGGCGAGTGAAGGCACCGGCGTCCGCCTGCATCTGTTCGGCCAGCCGTTTCAACCGGCTGCCGAGGAACAGGTGAGGATTGCTTTCCAGAACGCCCATCACATACCTCCATATGCATAGCCGGTTATGTAAATGGATTGCGTGAGATTTGGCAAGTTGGTCGACACGGGTCTGTACAGCCAAAAAGCAAGGCGGAAGCGGACCGTTGATCGTTCCCGTTTGGGAACGGCCAGCAGGACACTCGGCGCTTTCCCACGAGGATGCTATTTTGGGAATGCTGGGGTCTGGGTAGGCTTGCTGTCAGTTTTCGAATTTGATGTCAGCTGTTTGCCAGAGGCGATGTCACTGCCAAAGCGGCAATGTGCAGTGCGGCTTTCGCCGCGCCGTCTTCCCTGGCAATGATCGTCATCGCCCGGCGTGCCGCATCCGCCATCACCGGGTCAGTCAATATG
>CAJYHD010000379.1 GCA_913773715.1 uncultured Sphingobium sp. | reverse complement strand
TATTTCCGCATGTACCCCAAGCTTGGCGGCATGACCGGTACGGCGGCGACCGAAGCGACCGAATTCTTCGAAATCTACAAGATGAACGTCGTCACCATCCCGACCAATCGGCCGGTGCAGCGCGTCGACGAACAGGACAGTTTCTACAAGAATATCGAGGACAAGTTTCGCGGCATCGCCCGCACGATCAAGGAACATGCCGAAAAGGGCCAGCCGGTCCTTGTCGGCACCGTGTCGATCGAAAAGTCGGAAATGCTGTCGGAGTTTCTCCATCAGGAAGGCGTGCCGCACGCTGTCCTCAACGCCCGCTTCCATGAGAGCGAAGCGCATATCGTCGCGCAGGCGGGCCGCAAGGGCGTGGTGACGATCGCGACCAACATGGCCGGTCGCGGCACCGACATCAAGCTCGGCGGCAACCTCGAAATGCGGGTCGACGACGAACTGCGCGACATGCCCGAAGGGCCGGAGCGCGACGCTGCGATCAAGCGCATCGAGGCCGAGATCGAAGCCGAGAAGCAGGAAGTGCTCGCCGCCGGCGGTCTCTTCGTCCTCGCGACCGAGCGTCATGAAAGCCGCCGCATCGACAACCAGCTACGCGGCCGCTCGGGCCGTCAGGGCGACCCTGGCCTCTCGCGCTTCTATCTCAGCCTAGACGACGATCTGATGCGCATCTTCGGCCCGGACACGATGTTCGCCAAGATGATCCGCTCCAACCTGGAGGATGGCGAGGCGCTGCCGCCGTCCAAGTGGCTGAGCAAGGCGATCGAGACCGCGCAGAAGAAGGTCGAGGCGCGCAACTACGACATTCGCAAGCAGGTCGTCGAATATGACGACGTCATGAACGACCAGCGCAAGGTCATCTACGAACAGCGCAGCGACATCATGGACGCCGATACGGTGGACGATGTCGTCACTGACATGCGGCATGAGACGGTCAACGACCTCGTCGGCGCATCCTGCCCCCCCGGCACCTATCCCGAACAATGGGACATCGGCCGCCTCAAGATGCGCGTCGCCGACATCCTCGGCCTTCAGCCCGACATCGACGCCTGGCTGACCGAAGACGCCGTCGATCCCGAGATGATCGAGGAACGGCTCGTCAAGCTCGCCGACGACGCCGTCGCCGAGAAGACGGCAGAGATCGAGTCCGCCGACTGGCACATGATCGAAAAGTCGATCCTGCTCCAGAGTCTCGATCACCATTGGAAGGAACATCTCTCGACGCTCGACGCGCTGCGTCAGGTTGTCCATCTGCGCGCCTATGCGCAAAAGACGCCGATCAACGAATATAAGCAGGAAGCTTTCGCCCTGTTCGAGCGGATGCTGGAAAATATCCGCGAGGACGTGACTGGATCGATCGCGCGCGTGCAGTTCCGCATGGACGAGCCGCTGCCGCCAGAATTCGAGCTGCCGGTGCTGCCCGACTTCATCACCACGCACATCGATCCCTTCTCGGGCGAAGACAATAGCGCGGACATCGACGCGGGATCGTTCGGCGGCATCACCACGACCATCCCGCGCGCGCCCGTCGTCGCGCCGCAGGATGGCGAGTTCGCCAATCTCGACATCAGCCGCAACGCGCCTTGCCCTTGCGGTTCGGGTCAGAAGTACAAGCACTGCCACGGCGCGCTGGCCTGACGCCAGCTCAGCCTTGTTGCCAAACGCCCATGACTGATCAGCCCGTCCTCCACACTATCGATTACGCCACCTTCCTGACCGACGTTCAGGCGCTCGGCCGGATGGTGGCGGCAGATAAGTGGAGTGCGGACTATGTCGTCGGCGTGGGGCGCGGCGGGCTGGTACCGGCCGTCTATCTCTCCCACCAGCTGGGCCTGCCCATGCTGTCGATCGATCATAGTGCGAAGCTGCCCGCCTTCGCCGACGAACTGCTTGCCAAGGTCGCGGAAAAAAGTCGCTCCGCCGTCCGCCTGCTCTTCGTTGACGACATCAACGATAGCGGCGGCACGATCGACTATATCCGCCGCCTGCTCTCGACCCATGGTTGCGAGCCGGACAATCTGCGCTTCGCCGTGCTGCTCGACAATGTCCGTTCGCAGGCCAGCGTCGATTACCGCGCCGACACGATCGACCGTGCCGACGACAAGCGCTGGTTCGTCTTCCCATGGGAAGCTGTCAGCGACAATGCGGCGATCGTCGCCGAAGCGCAGTCGGTGCCGCACCGCCTCGCCTGATCTCACCCCGCCACTCGGCTCTTGATTTCCGACCCGCACCATGGTCTCGCTGCGGTCATGGAACAGAAAGCCAGCGTTGCCACCATCCCCTGGGACCAGCCCGCCACGATGATCGATCTGGACGGCAAGCCGCCGCTGATCGGCACGATCCGCGACTGCGCCACCCACTTCGCGCTCTACAAGACCCATGCGCAGGCACAGGCCCGCGTCCTCCTGACCCAACCTGTCCATCGCGAAGGTCGCGTCACCCGCACCTGGCTGCTGGAACCCGAAGAGATCGCCGCGCTGGTCGCCCGGATGCGCGCCGAAGCGAACTGATCGGGCCGAACGGCTGAATGGCGGCAATGATGCAGCCCAAAATCCTGTTCATGGCGTGCAAATAGGATAATCTGCGCGATTATTGCGTAGCCAAAAGGCTGTGGCCGATAGCGCCCCTGCGCTATCATGGGCCATGACCCAGCCTGCTCCCTTCGCCGACTTCGCTCCCGCCATTCGCCCGGCGACGCCGCTGCGCCAGGCAATCACCGCAGCTTATCGCCGCGACGAAGCCGCCTGCCTCGCGCCCCTGATCGAAGCGGCAAGCCTTGACGCCACGAGCCGAGCCGCGATTTGCGACACCGCGCGCAAGCTGGTGACGGGCCTTCGGGCCAACGCCAAGGGCAGCGGCGTCGAGGGACTGGTGCAGGAATATTCGCTGTCGAGCGAAGAGGGCGTGGCGCTCATGTGCCTTGCCGAAGCGCTGCTCCGCATTCCCGACGATGCGACCCGCGACGCGCTCATCCGTGACAAGATCGCCGACGGCGACTGGGGCGCGCATCTGGGTGGCGGCAAGTCGCTGTTCGTCAACGCCGCGACCTGGGGCCTCGTCGTCACCGGCAAGCTGGTCGGCAGCGTCGATGATCGTGGCCTCGGTGCGGCGCTCGCCCGTCTTGTCGCGCGCGCAGGCGAACCCGTCATCCGTCGCGGCGTCGATCTCGCCATGCGTATGATGGGCGAGCAGTTCGTCACCGGCGAGACGATCGGCGAAGCGGTCAAGCGCGCGCGTGCGCTGGAGGCGAAGGGCTTCCGCTACAGCTACGACATGCTGGGCGAGGCGGCGACGACCGGCGCGGACGCCGAACGCTATTATCGCGACTATGAGGATGCGATCCACGCCATCGGCAAGGCGTCTGGCGGGCGTGGCGTCTATGAAGGGCCGGGCATCTCGATCAAGCTCTCGGCCCTCCATCCGCGCTACTCCCGCGCGCAGGCGGATCGCGTCATGGGCGAATTGCTGCCTCGCGTGAAGGCGTTGGCGCTGCTGTCCAAGGGCTACGATATCGGCCTCAATATCGATGCCGAGGAAGCCGATCGTCTCGAACTCTCGCTCGACCTGCTCGAAAGCCTCGCGCTCGATCCCGACCTTGCGGGGTGGAACGGCCTCGGCTTCGTAGTGCAGGGCTATGGCAAGCGCTGCCCGTTCGTCATTGACTGGATCATCGACCTGGCCCGCCGCGCCGATCGCCGCATCATGGTCCGGCTCGTCAAGGGCGCCTATTGGGATGCGGAGATCAAGCGCGCGCAGGTCGATGGCCTAGCAGACTTCCCCGTCTATACGCGCAAGGTCCACACCGACGTCGCCTACATCGCCTGCGCGCGCAAATTGCTCGGCGCGCCCGACGCGGTCTTCCCGCAATTCGCCACCCACAATGCGCAGACGCTCGCGACCATCCATCATCTCGCCGGTCCCGATTTCGCGGTCGGCAAATATGAGTTCCAGTGCCTGCACGGCATGGGCGAGCCGCTCTACGAACAGGTCGTCGGCAAGGGGAAGCTCGAACGCCCCTGCCGCATCTACGCCCCGGTCGGCACGCATGAGACTTTGCTCGCCTATCTTGTCCGCCGCCTGCTGGAAAATGGCGCGAATTCTTCTTTCGTCAATCGCATCGCCGACCCCGCCGTGCCGGTGGACGACCTTGTCGCCGATCCGGTCGAGGTGGTGCTGGCGATGCCGCACCCCGGCGCGCGCCATGACCAGATCGCGCTGCCCGCCGACCTTTATCCCGACCGCCGCAATTCGTCGGGCATCGACCTCAGCGACGAAAGCGTCCTCGCTGCCCTCTCCGTCAACCTCAAGGAGAGCGCGAGCATCGACTGGATCGCCGCGCCGGAAAGCGGGGAAGGCGATACCCGACCGGTCCTCAATCCCGCCGATCATCGCGACATCGTCGGCCATGTGACCGAAGCCAGCGCGGACTATGCCCGCGCCGCAGCGATCCAGGCGGCTGCGTCGAAATGGCCTGCCACCCCCGTCGCCGAACGCGCCGTCGTCCTGGATCGTGCCGCCGACGCGATGCAGGCGGAGATGCCGCTGCTGCTGGGCCTCATCATGCGGGAAGCGGGCAAGTCGCTGCCCAACGCCATCGCCGAAGTGCGCGAGACGATCGACTTCCTGCGTTACTATGCGGCCCAGGCGCGCAGCACCTTCGGCCCTGCGCAGGCACCGCTCGGCCCGGTCACCTGCATCAGCCCCTGGAATTTCCCGCTCGCCATCTTCAC
>CAJYHD010000378.1 GCA_913773715.1 uncultured Sphingobium sp. | reverse complement strand
ATGCGGAAGTCAAGAAGGCCGGCTGAATGGACAAGCTGACGACCGTCGATGGCACCGCCTATCCGTTTGGGATGAAGAATGTCGATACCGACATCGTAATCCCCGCGCACTGGCTGAAGACGATTTCGCGCAATGGCCTTGGCAAGGGCGCGTTCGAAGTGCTGCGCAAGGAACCGGGCAACGTCTTCGACGATCCGGCCTATGCGGGCAGCCCGATCCTGATCGCGGGCGATAATTTCGGTTGCGGGTCGAGCCGCGAACATGCCGCTTGGGCGCTTGGCGACCTCGGCATCAAGGTCGTGATCGCGCCGAGCTTTTCCGACATCTTCTCCGGCAATGCGTTCAAGAACGGCATCCTGACGGTGGTGCTGCCGCAGGCGGCGATCGATCGCCTGTTGGACGTGGCGCGCGACAATGATCCGATCCATATCGATCTGGAGGCGCAGACGGTCACGACGCAGTTTCAGGACCGCTTCACGTTCGACATCGATCCGTTCCGCAAACATTGCTTGTTGGGAGGGCTGGACGAGATCGGCCTGACGCTGGGTGACGCGGACGCGATCGGCGTCTATGAAGCGAAAATCGCAGCAGAGCGTCCCTGGACCGTTCCTGCCGTTGCGTAATTCGCCTGCCGCTTCTATCTGATTCTCACTCAACCGATTTTAAGCGGGGCGTTTGACGCATGACCACCTTCGACGAACGTGAGCGGGCTTTCGAAAACAAGTTCGCCCATGACGCGGAATTGCAGTTCCGTATCCAGGCCCGCCGCAACCGCCTGCTGGGCGAATGGGCCGCCGCGAAGATGGGCCTCACGCCCGAAGAGACGGACGCATATGCCAAGGCCGTCGTGCAGGCGGATTTCGAGGAAGCGGGCGATGAGGATGTGATCCGCAAGCTGGTGGGCGACATGACGCAGGCTGGTCTCGACATCGACGAACCGGGCGTGCGAGTCGCGCTGGAGGAACAAGCGGTCATTGCGCGCCGCCAGTTCATGGAAGCGCAGTAGGGTAAAATCTCATGCCAATGGCTGCTGACGATATCGCCAACATGATCCGCGCCGCCATTCCCGACGCGCAGGTCGAGATCACCGACCTTGCGGGCGACGGCGATCATTATGCCGCGCGCGTGGTGGCGGAGAGCTTCCGGGGCATGAGCCGCGTCGCGCAGCAGCGCGCCGTCTATGCCGCGCTCGGCGGTCGGATGGGTGGTGTTCTTCACGCCTTGCAACTCACGACCGCTGTTCCCAATTAACCCCCACGCAATATATCCGCGCATGGCCACATGCGGCTCGCGCCAGAATTAGGAAGAATGAACATGACCGACGCTGTGCATGAGCGTATCGACGGGATCGTCAAGGGCAGCGACGTCGTGCTCTTCATGAAGGGAACGCCGCTTTTTCCGCAGTGCGGCTTTTCCAGCCGCGCGATCGCGATCCTGGAGCATCTTGGCGTATCCTACGAGACGGTCGATGTGTTGCAGGATCAGGGTGTTCGTCAGGGCATCAAGGCCTATTCCGACTGGCCGACCATTCCGCAGCTTTACGTCAAGGGCGAGTTCGTCGGCGGCAGCGACATCATGATGGAAATGTACGAGGCTGGAGAGTTGCAGCAGCTGATGACCGATCGGGGCGTCGCTGCCGCGAACTGATCTTGCGGGCATTCTGGTTTGAACAGGGCGGTCCTGTTGGGCCGCCCCTTTTCTTTGATGCGATCGCTCGTTACGTAAGGCGTGGCAGGAGGATGGCCCGCTCGCGTTCGATTTGTTCTTCCATCATGCGTCGAATTTCTCGAGAGGCTGCGCGGTAGCCATCCCAGTCTTTCTCGATCGACTGCGATGTCCAGTTGTTGACATGTTCGCTGGAGGCGAGGCGTTTCGCGCTGAATGTTCTTTGCATGGCTTCGAGTTCCGCCTTCAACGCGGGATCGGCGCCGGGCATCAGGGCCGGAATGACCGTATCGGAAATATAGCGTGTTCGCGCTGCACTGGCGCGGCTGAGCTTGACCCGCGCCGCGCCGAGGAGAGACATGTCCGGCATCGCCAGCGAGCAGTGGCGAACGATTTCGGCAAGGCCGTTCTCGATCTGCTGGTGATGTGCCTTCAATGTGGTTGCCATGTCGTTCTGCATAGCGACTACCATAGCGCAGGATGCGGTAGGAAAAAGGCGGCATCACTGTAAGACGCCTATGATCCAGATCAAGCAATGGTTCGCGATGGTGCAGGTTGCTGTAAAATCCGTTCATGATTAACGACATACCGCAACTGCGAGCCGATATATCGCAGTGCAAGAGACTTCATGCAGCGTCCGTTTCTTATGTTGAAATGCTCGACCGATACCTGACACCTGAACATGCAGCTCGCGATCTGCTGTCCATGCATGGCCGCCGCGCGCGCCAGATCATCGTCGATGAAATCGTGAAGGCGATCCGCGATGCCGACATGGATACGGCCAAGACATGGGATCGCATTGGGCAGGAGGTCGATGCCCTGATGTTGCGCCAGTCGGTGCAGCCGATCCCATCGGATGATGACCGAAGCATTCCGGCACCCGGGCGGGATGTCGGCGGAGACAGCCGACATCCCTGATAGTAGATCGGGTGTGTAAATAACTTCGCAAGCGGCATGCCAAAATGACGATGTGGCTGAATAGGTGACCCTGCACGGTTAACGCTGGTGGCGCCTGACCCGACGTTGTAAAATCCGCCGACAATCACACCGGCAAAATGCGCTTCATCGCTCATTGACTACAGCTGTAAACAATGCGACTACGTGTGTAGTCATCGCAGCATTGAGTCGGACAAAAGACGTGAGCGAGAAGATCAGCGAAGCGGAACTGGTGGTGATGGAGGCGCTGTGGGAACAGTCGCCGCAGACCGCAAGCGATGTCGCCGATCGGGTCGCTGCCGATCGTGACTGGAGTGCGCAGACGGTCAAGACCTTGCTGTCGCGCCTGATGGGCAAGGATGCGATCGCGGCCGATCAGGATGGCCGTCGCTTTCTCTATCGTCCGGTGATCGCGCGGGAAGATTATGTCGCGGGGGAATCCGGGCGGCTGGTGCAGCGGCTGTTCGGTGGCCGCGTGTCGCCGCTGGTCGCGCATCTGGCACAACAGGATCAGTTGACGGCGGAAGATATCGCCGAGCTTGAGGATATCTTGAAGGGGCTGAAGTCATGAGCGTCTGGATCGCCGAAACGCTGATCGCCACTACGTTGCTGATGGCGCTGGTCATGCTGCTGCGTCGCCCCGTTGTGCGCTGGTTGGGGGTGCGCGCGGCCTACATGCTCTGGGCGTTGCCGCTGGCGCGGATGCTGCTCCCTGCGCTGCCGAGCGAGGTGGCGCAGCGATCGCCCCTCCATGTCGCAGTCGATCAGGCGGGGTTGGCAGGCTATATCGATCTGACGCAGGCGGCTGTCGTCACGGACAGCGCTCCGTCCTTCCCCTGGCTGGAGGTGGGCATCGCGCTTTGGTTCACGGGGCTGCTGCTGTTCGTCATGGTTCAGGCGAGCGGCTATTTTCGCTTTCGCCGACATATGCTGCACAGCGCGACCGATCTGGGTTGCGAAGGGCGCATCCGCATCATCACCAGTCCTCAAGCGTCCGGCCCGCTCGCGTTCGGCGTCTTCCGGCCATTCATCGTGCTGCCGGTCGATTTCGGCCTGCGCTATGACGCGCAGGAGCAGGATATGGCGATCGCGCACGAACGCGCGCACCATCAGCGTGGCGATCTGGTCGCGAACATGGTCGCACTGGCGATGCTGGGCGTCCATTGGTGCAATCCCGTCGCCTGGTTCGCATACCGCGCCTATCGCGACGATCAGGAAATGGCCTGCGACGCCCGCGTGCTGGGCGTTTATGGCCGAGAGTCCGTGCAGAGCTATGGCCGCGCGATTTTGAAGGCGGCGGGCGGGCGTCAATTCGCCGGTGCCTGTCACCTTACCCGTATCGAGACTTTGAAAGGGAGGCTGAAGATGCTGTCCACTCATGATGTTTCGCTTCAGCGCATAAACTGGGGCATCGCCGCCGTCGCCATCGTCACCGCCAGCGGACTGGCGCTGACGGCATCGGGTAGCCGAGCCGCGCAGGAAATGGCGGCTATCACCGATAAGGTGCAGGCGGCGGATTTTGGGCGACTGAAAGACCTGGTAGCGCAGCCGGTGCAGGCCAATGCAGCGGTCGTCGCGAATGATGCGCGGGCCCGCGAGCCATCAAAACTTGCCGCTTCGGCAATGCCGTCGGTCTCGGCAAGCGACTGGATTCCGCCCGCCGCGCCCGCCGAACCGATCCCGCCCGCCGCCGATATGAGCGTGCCGACACCGCCCGCGCCGCCCGCGCCGCCGGTGGTCCGCTCGGAAAACGGCCGCATGACCGTGACCTACGCCAATGGCCGGACGGAAACGCATCGTGTGCCCACGCAGGCAGAGATCCAGCGGATGGTGCCCAAGGTCGATGTGCGTGAAGGATGCGACGGCACGAAGGGCCAGACGACGTCGCATCGCGAATGGACCGATGGCAGCGGTCAGCGTCATGTGCGCGTCCGCATCTGCAACGAAGCGATTGAGGCGCAGGCGCGGCTTGGTCAGCTTCAAGCCGAATCGCAGGCGCGCCGTGCCGAGGCCGCCGCGCGGCGTGCGGAGATGAAGAGCCAGGCCGCTGACCGCTGGGCCAAATGGCAGGGCGAAGCGCAGGCTCGTCGCGCCGAAGAACAGGCCCGTTTGGCGGAAGTGCAGGCCGAGCGTCAGGCTGCCATCGCCGAGCGGGACGGCGCCCGCTATGAGCGCATGGGCAAGCTGGCGGCGAAGCGCGGGCTGATGAATGCGCGCGTCCAGATCGCGAACAGCCGCATGCCTGCCAAGGATCAGGCGGAAGCGCTGCGCGACATCGATGATGAAATTGCGGCGCTCGACCGCGACAATTAAGCTTTTTAGACCGCCACGATTTCGGGGAGAATGGCGTCGAGCAGCAACATGCCGCTCGGCGCTATTTGCAATCGGCTGCCTTGCTGGTGGATGAGGCCATGGCGCTGCAACTGATGCACGGCCTGTGCGTCGATCAATTGGCTTTCGCCTAGCCCCGACAAGGCAGCGATCCGAGAAAGGTCGACCCCTTCGCCAAGCCGCAAGCCCATCAACAGCGCTTCGCGTGCGCGGTCTTCGCCGGGTAAAGGCTCTTCGCTCTGGATGCCATGTCCGTTGCGGTTGACGGCGCTCATCCAGTTTTCCGGCTTCTTGTGCCGCAGGCTCGCGACACCGCCGCGCCGTCCATGCGCGCCGGGACCGATGCCGAGATAATCGCCATAGCGCCAGTAGGTGAGGTTGTGGCGGCTCTGTTCGCCGGGGCGGGCGTGGTTGCTGATCTCATAGGCGGGGATGCCTGCCGCGCCGGTCATGTCCTGCGTCAGTTCGTAGAGCGTCGCGCCATGATCCGGGTCGGCGGGCGTCAGCTTGCCTTGGGCCACGAGGGTGGCGAAGCGAGTGCCCGGCTCGATCG
>CAJYHD010000377.1 GCA_913773715.1 uncultured Sphingobium sp. | reverse complement strand
CTCCAGCGGCCATGGAAACGGCGGGCGAGATGCTTAAAGGCGGCGTAGAGTTCGTCCATGATGATGTCCCGACAGTGTCGGTGGTTATATGTTGGTCGGGCGTTTGCGACAAACGAACGCCCCAGCCTCGATGCGGTCGAAGCCGCATCGAGGCGCCCGAGGACGCCGCGCGTCCGATCCGAGGCGCCCCGCGCCGAGCCCAAACGAGCGTATGCGAGCCAACCGCCCCCGAAGCACGGGGGTGGCGCAGCAAACGTGATGGCCTGCCACACGTTTGCGGTATTGCGCCTGACATGAATTTGCTCCTCTACCCGTCCGACCGTGGGGGTCGGCGGCTCAGGTCCGAAATTGTACCAATCTGGTTATCCGGAAAATGCCGGATGGTATCCGCAGAGGCGGCTTTTCGTCCTATTCTGCAAAAATAGGGCATTTTCCGGATAAGGTTTTTGGGTTTGTCCCAAAAATCGGCATTTTTGGTTTGATCAAAAATACCGCATTTTACGGATAGACGTAAAATCAACGGCTTATGGGCAATTTGGCTGCTGATTGCCGGTAGGCGTCCGCGCGCTGGAATGGTCCGATGTCAGAGCCAGGCATAGACGCAACCGGGTTTGTCTCGAAAATCGGCATAGCTGCAAAAAAGACGCTTTTTGAGCTGTCGCAAGGATCGGCGGCGAATGGCCCCGAAATCGCCTTGTCCCGAAAATCAGGTATTTTGCGGATAAGCGGTTTGTCCACAAAATGGGCTATTTCCCGGATAATCTCGATTTTTGGGTCAAGAGCCCAGTTTGGTACCAGTTCGGACGACGCGGCAGAGGCGTATGCCGAATGGGGTCAGCTGTCAGGTAAGACCACGTCCATCTGGACGACTAGGAATTTGTTAACGATCCGGCTATAGCCTGAGGTGGCCTGCGAGACTTTCAGTTCCGCAGGCCGGGGCGTCGAAACCCTGTAGCGAAGCCGGTCGCAAGACCACCATCGGTCGAAAGACCAACACACGGTCGCAAAGCTCTTTGTGACCGGGTGGCGGACGCGTATGTCCAGGCCACCCGGCTAAAGGCGCCCGCGCCTGTTCGCTACAGGTTTCGAACATCCGGTCTCCAGAGGGCCGGCACCCCGTCATTCAACGGGGTGCCGCCGGCTGGCGTGCATCCCTTCGAGGGGGATGACATGACGAGATTACGGGGGATCAAGGCAGCCTCGGCAAGCCTGCTGACGCTGACGATTGCGGCCTGCGGCGGCGGTGGTGGCAGCATAGCGAGCTCGGGTAGCGTGCCGGCACCGACGCCAACGCCCGCGCCAAGCCCAACGCCTGCGCCAAGCCCAACGCCTGCGCCTGCGCCTGCGCCGACGCCGAGCCCGACGCCGTCTCCGTCGCCAAGTCCTACCCCGTCACCAACACCCACTCCGACACCGACGCCCACGCCATCTCCAACACCTACGCCACCCCCCAGTCCGACGCCGACGCCGACGCCCACACCTACGCCCACCCCAACACCGCCCGTCTATTCCGCGCCGGTGCCACCGCCGGCCGGCTACATCATCACGCCGTCCAACCTGCAGCCGACCAGATCGGCCGCGGACACGGCCGAGTTTCGCCGCAACTACGGCGCGAACGAATTCGTCAACGCGCTCTATGCGCTGGACAGCGGCCATGATGGTCGCGGCGTGACCGTCGCAGTCATCGACGACGGCGTCGTCAATGTGAACGGCGAACTCGATGGCCGCATCGACGAGTCACTCTCGAAGGACTTCGGCTACGTCACCAAGGGCGGGGTCAAGACGAAGCGCGATGTCCTTGGCGATGGCCAATCCGACCACGGCACCGCGGTCGCCAACATCATCGCGGGCAACGCAAACGGGCAAGGCGCGGTCGGCTATGCTCCGGGCGCCAAGCTCGCGGTGCTCCGCGTCTCGGACTGGGATGAGGATACGAAGACCGAGGCGATCTTCCGCGCCGTGGAGGCACTCGATTACGCGACAGCACAAAAGATCAAGATCGTCAGCAGTTCGCTGAACCAGGGCGGCAGCACCACCTGGGGCCAAGCCGTCACCCGCTTCGGCGCGACCGGCGGCCTGATCGTCAATTCCGCTGGCAACAGCGCCGCGGCCAATCCTGCGGATGCCGCCGCCATCAACGCATCCAACGTCAACGCGATCATCTTCGTCGGCGCGCTCAGTGCCAACATCCAGGCCTATACGCTCGAGTCCTATTCGAACCGCGCCGGGACCATGAAGGACCGCTATGTGGTGGCCGTAGGTACCAACGTGACGACCCTGGTCAACGGCAACGTCGGACTGTTCAGCGGCACCAGTTCGGCGACGCCGACGGTCGCCGCACTCGCGGCCGACATCCTGTCGAAATGGCCACAATTGACCGGGCAGCAGGCAGGCCAGGTGATCCTGACGACCGCGAAGGACATCGGTGATCCGGGCGTGGACGATGTGTTCGGCCACGGACTAGTCGATTTCAAGGCCGCGCTGTCGCCGGTCAATCCGACACTGTCGAACGGCGCGACGCAGACATCGGTGCGATCCTCGGTGATGGCGCTGTCCAACGTCACGATCCTCGACCAGTTCGGCCGCGACTATGCCGCATCGCTCGCCGGGTTGATCGTCAAGCCGCAGGTCGGTGCCGATCATCGGATTTGGCGACGCGTCGCCCAGATGGGCCACCAGTCGGCGCTGTCCTTTGGCGGCTTCACCGGGACTATGGGATTCGCCAGCGCGCGGGTCGGCCCCGCCGGCGACCAGGTCGTCACCCAAGCGACGGCCGGCACTATCGACTATGTCAGCGACGGCCTCGGCATTCGTGCAGCGTGGAATGCGGCGGACTTGCTTCAGTCGGACGTGATGGGGCTTGCCCCCTTTGCCGACGGGGTCCTAGCCTACGCGCCGCAGGCTGGCACCAGCATCGGCGTCGATCGGTATCTGGCTGGAGGGCGTCTGGGCATCACCATCGCCAGCGGTCGCACCCGGGAGAGTGCGGCGAGCGCCGTGACGCTGGGCTGGTCCGGACGGGCAGCCGATATGCGGCTGTCCTTCATCGACGAGACGGGCACGTTGATGGGCATGCCCACGGGCGAAGGCGCGTTGCGTCTCGGTGGCGGCGCCCGCACCGTCATGATCGAAGCGCATCATGGGTTTGGCGTCGCGCCGGGTTGGAGCATCGAGGGCTATGGCTCGCTCGGCCTGACCCACATGAAGCCGGTCACGGCGTCCCTCGTCACCGGAACGACGCCGCTGGTCGGCAGCCGCCTCGGCTTCCAGATGACTGGCACGGCGCTGGGCGGGCTTATCAGCCTTGGGGTCGCACAACCGCTGATGATCGAAGCCGGTGCCGCGCGACTAAACTATGCCAGCAACTACGATCTGGCGACCCGGTCGCTGGTCTATCAGTCGACCAGTGCCAGCCTTGCCGGGCAGCGCCGCGTGCAGCTGACCGCCGGCTATTCGACCGGCGGCCCTCGCACCACCATCCGCATCGGCCTCATGCAGGATCTGACGGATGGCTCGCCCTCCATGCTCGCCCACTGGGCGGCCCGCTTCTGAACCCCGGACACAGGAACACGACCATGAAGACATTCCCGATCGCCGCCGCCGTCATCGTCGCCATGCTGCCCGCCGTCGCCCCCGCGCAGAATGGCCTCCTCGGCCGCGTGCTGAAGGCGATGACCGAGCCCGCCGCGCAGGGCGCATCCGCACCGACACCGGTTCGCCCCAGCGCGGTGGTCGAGCCGAGCGCCGAGCAGGCCCGCGCCATTCACGAAGCCGTCGCAGCCAGGCAGACCAACCCGGACATCGCCAAAGACATGGCAGCGGCAGCCCCACTGATCGAACGCCTCATCCGGACCAGCGCCTGCGGCGTCAACGACACCGCCTGGAGGGCGCTGAACCGCGACGCGGTGACCCCATCGAACTATGGACCGTCGCAAGGCTATGTCGCGCGGGGCGAAGACCAATATCATGACCCGCGCTACTGCCAGGACGTGCTGCGCCTGAGCGATGTACGCAAGCCCGCCGCCAACGCGCTGGCTTTCACGGTCTATTACATCTCGCCGCAATCACAGGCCGCGCACCATCAGACGTTCGAACTGCTGCGGACGCCCGAGGGCGCATGGATGGTGAAAACGATCGGCATGGTTTGGGGCTAATTCTAGATAGGCACACGGATCAACCTGACGGCGACCGTCAGGTTGATTAGCGGGTGGACATTCTGGATTTCTCGTACTGGCGGGAGGCCGCCAGTACGATTTGGGGACGGATTTTTCGGTAACTGGCCCTTCGTTTACGGGCCCCAACGTCGGTTCGTGACCAAACCAAGTCGTTCGGAGAGCAACATCCGAATGGCGGCTTCAGCCGAAAGCGGTAAGTCGCAGGGTTGCGACGAAGTGATCCGGCACGCCCGGCGGCCGCGCATGTGCCGGAGGGCACGGCATTCGCCACCAAGCCGGCGCTGGCGGTGAAGATGATCGAACGGGCGATCGCGGCCGGTATGCCGTTCGCGAGGGCCCGCGGCGGATGCGGTCTACGGCGTCGGCGACATCGAGCAGGTGCTGCGCCGTGCCGGCAAGCCTGTCCTGAGCTTGCCGAAGGGGGCTATGTGCTGGGCGTGAAGGGCGACCATCGCTTCGGCTCATGGGGCGACAAGCCGGTTGTCGCGGGCACCGCCGCGCAGATCGCAAATGACCTCGATCTTGCTGCCTGGCAGCGTCTGTCGGCGGGTCAGGGCACCAAGGGCGAACGCCTCCATGACTGGGCCTATTTCGAACTCGCCGACCTCGAAGCCGACGAATATGTCGATGGTGCAACCGGGACATGGACCAGAGGCCTGCTGATCCGCCGCCACGTCGCCGGTGATGACCTTGCCTTCTTCACGACCTGGTGTCCGGCCGGCACGACCATCGAAGCCCTTGTTGGTGTGGAAGGCTATCGCTGGGCCATCGAGGACAGCTTCGAAACCGCCAAGAACGAACTCGGCCTCGACCACAACGAGACCCGCTCCTGGCATGGCTGGCACCGGCACGTCTCGCTCGTCATGCTGGCCTTCGCGATGCTGGCGGCCATCCGCACCCGTGCCAATGCCGCGCCCCCCAAAAGAGCCTGGACGAGGCCACGGTCCTGATCCGCTGGTTCGTCCAGGAAATCCGCCGTATCGTCATCAGGCTGGCACAGCGGCGTATCGAGCCTCGTCACCTTATCGCTTGGTCATGCTGGCCACGCGCCCATCAAGCTGCCGGTCGACGCGCACATGCCCGATCAAGAACGCAACTGTAATGCTAGGAAAATGGGCCGTTGTCCATTGCGCTTCCCGATGGATCGGGCAATTTGGTGTCCAACTGGCGACGCAGGTGAACCGCTTGGCTGATCTTTTCTCGGATCTTGTCTCGGAGCTGATTGCCAATCCCAATCTGACCGGACATGACTTTTGAAGCTAATAAGAAACCGAGGAAGCGACCGCGTAATTGATTATCTGCGTTCGGTAGGCGCGGTGTCTGCGGTCCGTGCTGCAACGTCAGCGATGTCTGCGTTCGGCATCCAGGCACTGCTCGATCTTGGTCGCAGATCGCCCACCGCGAAGCTCATCATCCCGCCTGCTGACCTGTTGATCGAAGGCGCAGCGGGTGGCGCGGCTGATCGTGCCGATCGAAACCGCCTCACGCTTCGTGGTGCGGCAAGTCGCGCGATCGGCTGGTTCGATCGTGTCGACACACGATCGGCACCCGGGCGCCTACCTCAGTCGATGATAATTGTGGACGCCGACGGTCGCGGAACGACGGCTATGGTGGGTGCCTGCTCGCTCACGACGGAGGGGCTTGGGCTTACGCCAGCCGACCGTCTGGGCATCGTTCAAGTCGCGCAAGACGAAACCGAGGCTGCTACATTCGCCGAATGGTTCGACGACCAATGGCAGTCGCTGCCCCCCACAGAACGCGCTGGTGCGGCCATTCGCGAGGCGTTCGCCCCGCTAGCGGCCCGTCGCTCTGCCGGCGAGGTCTATACGCGCTTACTGGATGCCATCTTCACGGACATGGGCGAAGGCACCGACGAGGAATCAATCGTCAAATCGGCGACTGGTATCCGCGACACGCTGATATGGTCGAAGCTCTACCGGTTCCAGCGTGACGGCGTGATCGGCGCCATCGACAAGCTTCAGCGGTACGGCGGATGCATCATCGCCGACAGCGTCGGTCTGGGTAAGACGTTCGAGGCGCTGGCCGTCATTAAGTATCACGAGCTACGGAACGATCGCGTTCTGGTGTTGTGCCCGAAGCGGCTGCGCGACAACTGGACGATCTGGAAGCAGAACGATCGCCGCAACATGCTGACGGCCGACCGCTTCAACTACGATGTGCTGAACCACACCGACCTGTCGCGTGATGGCGGCCAGTCCGGCGACATCGATCTTACGCACATCAACTGGGGCAATTACGACCTCGTCGTCATCGACGAATCGCACAACTTCCGGAACAAGAGCACCCACCGGGATCGCGAAACCCGCTACGACAAGTTGATGCGGCAGGTGATCAAGGCCGGTGTCCGCACCAAGGTACTGATGCTGTCCGCCACGCCGGTAAACAACCGCCTTGCCGATCTTAAGAACCAGATCGCCTTCGCCACCGAGGGCAACGATGCGGCACTGGCGGGGCAGAACATCCCATCCATCGAAGGGACGATCCGGTTCGCGCAGGGGGCCTTCAACCGCTGGCTGGCGATGGCGGAAGAGAAGCGCACGTCCGAGCGCCTGCTCGACATGCTGGGTTTCGACTATTTCCGGCTGTTGGACCTGCTGACCATCGCGCGGAGCCGCAAGCACATCGAGCGCTATTACGGCACCGCGGAGACGGGGAAGTTCCCCGACCGGCGCCCACCGCTCAATATCAAGGCGCCGGTCGATACCCACGACGCATTCCCGCCGATCGCCGACATCAACGACGACATCCGGCGCCTGACGCTCGCCGCGTATGCGCCCCTGCGGTATGTTCTGCCGTCGAAGCGCGACGCCTATGATCGCGCCTATGACCAGTCGATCCGCGGCGGGCAGTCGGTATTCCGGCAGCTCGATCGTGAAGAGAGCCTGGTCCACCTGCTACGCGTCAACCTTCTGAAGCGCATGGAAAGCTCGGTCCACGCCTTCGCGTTGACGCTGGAGCGGCAGCTGGCGGCGGTCGATGCCCTGATCGCCCTGATCGACGCGCATGACGAGGCGATCGAGGAAGTGTCGATCAACGACCTGGAGGTCGACGATCCCCTGTTTGAGACGCTGGGCGTTGGTCGCAGCGTGCGGGTGCTGCTCGCCGATGCGGACCGCGTCCGCTGGCGGCAGGACCTGATCGCGGACAGATTGCTGCTGGAGGCACTGCTCGGCGCGGCGAAGACCATCACCCCGGAACGCGACGCCAAGCTCGCCGCGCTACGCCGGTTCATCGCCGACAAACAGGCCGCGCCTTTCAACGCCGGCAATCGCAAGGTGATCGTGTTCACCGCCTTCGCGGACACGGCGGCGTATCTGTACCGCGAGCTCGCGCCCACTATCGGCGTGGAAACCGCGCTGGTGACGGGCGGCGGTGCCAACAAGGTGACGGCCAAGGGCATCCGCACCGACTTGGGATCGATCCTGACCGCCTTCTCGCCGCGATCGAAGGGGCGACCCGACGACATCGACGAACCCGAGATCGACCTGCTGATCGCCACCGACGTCATCAGCGAGGGCCAGAACCTTCAGGACTGCGACTGCCTGATCAACTACGACATCCACTGGAACCCGGTGCGGATCGTGCAGCGCTTCGGCCGGATCGACCGGCTCGGCTCCACCAATGCAGAGATCCAGCTCGTCAACTTCTGGCCGAACATGGACCTGGACGCGTACATCAATCTAGAACGCCGCGTATCCGGGCGCATGGTGCTGCTCGACGTGTCGGCGACGGGCGAGGAGAACATCATCGAGGCGCAGGCCGGTGACACGATGAATGACCTCGATTATCGGCGTCGCCAGCTCGAGACGTTGCAGACGACGGTGATCGACCTGGAGGATCTGTCGTCCGGCGTGTCGATCGCGGACCTGACGCTCAACGACCTGCGGATCGATCTGGCAGGGCTGAATACCGACGAGCGCGCTGCGCTGGGCCGAATGCCGCTGACCGCCCATGCCGTCGTCACCGCCACCGACGACATCCCCGCCGGTGCGATCTTCTGCCTGCGGGCCGAGACGCCGGCGGCGCTGGCGGCCATCGCTCAGGCCGACCCGCTGCGTCCGCACGTCTTGCTTCACATCGGCGACGAGGGCGCGACGCTACTGCCGCCGGGGCAGGCAAAGCGCGTACTCGATCGGCTGAAGTGGCTGGGCGACCGGGGCCGCGAACTCGACGTGGAGGCGTGGGATCGGTTCGACGCCGAAACTCGCACCGGCATTGAAATGGAGCAGTGGCGCGACCTGCTCGCCACCGCGATCGGCGTCGTCACCGGCAAGGCGGAGGAGCGCGCAGTCGCAAGCCTGTTCTCGCTTGGCGGCACGGTCGGCGGCGCGGACTTCGCCGGGATCGACGATTGGGAAGTGGTCGCCTGGGTCGCGGTGATGCCGCCCGCATGATGCTAGACCATCTGTTCGACGCGCTGGCGCTGCCCGCCTCCGCGCGGATGGACCGGCGCGTGCCCAAGGCGATGCTGGCCGATCATGGCGCGACCGGCACCGGCGACCGCAAGCTGGTGGAGGGCGGGATCGAGCGGCTGAGCTGGCGCGCCAGCTTGAAGCCCGGCACGATCGGCGTGCCCGCCTTCGCCGACGACATCCGCGACTATTGCGAGATCGCGGTACTGACGCTGGAGGTGCGCGATGGCGTGAACGCCGCCCGACTGGCGAAGATCGCGCATGGTGCGATCCCCTATCCCCTGATCCTCATCATCGGCGATGCCGACGCCGCCTCGGTGAGCGTCGCGCCGAAGCGGCGGCACGAGCGGCAGGCGGATCGCTTCGTGGTGGACCGACTGGTCACGTCACCGCTGGTCGGCAAGCCGGCGGACGACATTGCCGACGCCTTCACCACCAGTCTGCCGGTTGCAGGATTACCCGCCGTCAATCTATGGTCACTGTACGAGGGGGTGCTCGACCGCGTCGAAGCCTATGCCGCGGCACGCATTTCAGGCGTGTTCCGGCTGCCCGCCAGCGCCGACGAGGTGATCGGTCGGCGGGCGGCGCTGGCGGCGTATGAGGGGCAGGTCCGCGACGTGGCCCGTCTGCGCAGGGCAGCGGCGGCAGAGAAGCGGCTGGCGGCGCGGGTCGAGCTATCCCACCACATCACCCGTGCCGAAGCCGAGCTTCGGCGCACCACCGATTTGCTCGCCTGAGTTGGGCGTGGAGTAAGACATGACGATCGACCGCGTGACCCTGAACGATCCCGAAGCCCGGAGCGCCGATCCCGTCGCGGAGAATGTCGCGGCACTGAAGGCGCTGTTCCCGGCGGCGGTGGCGGACGGGCGGATCGACTTCGACGTGCTGCGCCAGCTGCTCGGCGACGAAGTGGATGATGGCGACGAGCGCTACGGCCTCAACTGGCCTGGAAAGCGCCGCGCCCGCCGGCTGGCGCTCACCCCTTCCACTGGAACGCTGCGTCCGGCGCGCGAGGATAGCGTGGACTGGGACACAACGCGCAACCTGATGATCGAAGGCGATAATCTGGAGGTGCTGAAGTTGCTCCAGAAGAGCTACTCCGGTCAGGTGAAGCTGATCTACATTGACCCACCCTATAATACCGGCAACGATTTCGTTTACCCTGATGATTATGCCGACACCATCGGCAATTACCTTCGTCGGTCTGGGCAGGTCGAAGAAGGCGGCGCGGTCAACACGTCTAATCCGCAAAGCAGCGGGCGATTTCATACCGACTGGCTAAACATGATTAGTCCACGCCTAACAGTTGCGCGGAACCTGCTTTCGCCCGATGGTATCATTGCAATAAGCATCGATGAGAATGAGCTGTCCAATGTCTTGACTGTCTGCGATGAAGTTTTTGGGGAAGAATGCTTGATTGGCGTCATAGCCGTTCAGCTTAACCCGCGTGGGCGTCACCTTGATCGGTTTATCGCTCGGACGCACGAGTATGTCTGTCTCTACGCTCGCGACCCGGACAGCAATCCCACACTTCGCATTGCAAAAGATGAGCGGATGACTGCGGAGTATCGCAAGCAGGACGCCCGCGGCTTGTACCGCGAGCTTGAACTGAGGAACCGAAATCCCGCTTTCAATAAGATTACGCGCCCTAATCTGTTTTATCCGATCTATGTCAGTCCGACGACCGGCAGCGTGTCTGTAGCGCGCGACGATGAGCACTCGGTAGAGACGCTTCCGAAAAACTCGGAAGGTGGCGATAGTTGCTGGACGTGGGGACGAGACAAATTGGCTCGCGAGCGAGACATCGTGCTCGGTCGCATGGTGTCTGATGGGAGCTATCGCATTTATCGTAAGGACTATCTTTTCGACGAGGACGGAGAAGGAGCAACGACTCTCCCGAAAGGCCTGTGGCTCGATAAAGCGATCAATAATGATCTGGGAAAGAAGAGGATACAAGAGCTCTTCGGTGAAACGGTTTTCAGCTTTCCTAAGTCACCAGACTTGATCGGTAAGATCATCGAAGTCGCGGCGCCGCCAAACTCACTGATCTTGGACTTCTTTGCGGGCTCCGGCACGACGGGTGATGCCACATTTCAGAAGAACGCCAAGGACGGCGGAGGTCGTCGTTTCATTATGGTTCAACTCCCTGAACCCTTGGACGTTGACGAGAAAGAGCAGAAGACCGCGGCGGCATTCTGCGAGAGCATCTCAAAACCGGGAACGATTGCGGAGCTGACCAAAGAACGCCTTCGCCGCGCTGCCGCCAAGGTCAAAGCCGACCACTCCGACACGCAGGCTGACCTCGGCTTCCGCGTCTACAAGCTCGCGACCTCGAACCTGCGCGCGTGGGAGCCGGGCGACGACCTCGCCGCCGATCTGCTCGCCGCTGCCGACAACATCGTGCAGGGCCGCACCGAGGACGATCTACTCACCGAGCTGTTGCTGAAACAGGGCATCGACCTGACCGAGCCGATGCTGACCGAGACGATCGCCGGCGCGCCGGTCCACGCGATGGGCGGTGGTGTGCTGGTCGTCTGCCTCGCGCCTGTCACCGCCGCCAATGCCGAAGCGCTGGCCGACGGCATTGCCGACTGGATCCTGCGGCTGAAGCCGGTCGCCGCCACAACCGTATTCTTCAAGGACGCCGGCTTCGAGAATGACGTCGCCAAGGCGAACGTCGCCGCCATCCTGGAACAGCGGCTGGAAGACCAGCTGTTGAAGGTCCGCAGCCTGTGAAGCTCCGCTTCGAATCCGACCTCGATTACCAGCTTCAGGCGATCGCGGCAGTGCGTGACCTGTTCAAGGGGCAGAAGATCAACCGCACCGAGTTCACCGTCAGCAATGTTGCCGCCGATGCCGTGCAAGGCGCGCTCGGGCTAGAGGAATCGACCCTGGGCATCGGCAACCGGTTGACGCTGCTCGACGATGAAATACTCGACAACCTGCGAACCGTCCAGCTTCGCAATGGGCTTGCTCCCGCCGACACGCTGAGAAGTGGCGATTTCACGGTCGAGATGGAGACGGGCACGGGTAAGACCTATGTCTATCTTCGCACTATCTTCGAGCTGAACAAGGAGTACGGCTTCACCAAGTTCGTCATCGTCGTGCCCTCTGTCGCAATCCGCGAGGGGGTGGCCAAGACGATCGAGATGACGGCGGAGCATTTCCACGCGCTCTATGCCGGCGCGCCGATGGACGCCTTCGTCTACGACAGCGCCAAGCTCGGCCAGGTCCGCGACTTCGCCACCGCGTCGACGATCAAGATCATGATCGGCACGATCGGTGCGTTCAACAAGCTCGACACCAACGTCTTCTACACCCCGCACGAGAAGACCGGCGGCGAGAAGCCGGTTGATCTGGTCCGCGCGACGCGACCGGTGCTGATCGTCGACGAGCCCCAGTCGGTGCAAGGTCGTGATCCCGACAGCGCCGGTGCCCGCGCGCTGCGCGAAATGCACCCGCTGTGCACCGTCGGCTATTCGGCGACTCACATCCACGCCAATCACATGGTGTATCGCCTGGACGCGATAGACGCCTATGAGCGCAAGCTGGTTAAGCGGATCGACGTGGCAGGCGCGGAGATCCGCGGCGCCAACAACACGCCCTATGTCCGGCTCGTCTCTGTGCCGAAAACGGGCAAGTGGCCGACCGCGAAGATCGAGATCGACGTGCAGGGCGCCGGATCGGTCCGCCGCACCGAGATGACGGTGCAGGACGGCGACGACCTTGCCGAACGTACCGGACGCGACGTGTACCGCGACGTCTCGATCGGCACGATCGAACGCGGCAAGGGCGGCCAGCTCGTCCAGCTTAACGTGCCCGGCGACGTCGTCTATCTCCGCCCGGGCGAGGCGCATGGCGACGTCGACCGCGACGGCGTCGTCCGCCGCATGATCGAGCGCACGATCCGCGAACATTTCCTGCGCGAGCGGTCGTTCCGCGAGCAGGGCCTGCACATCAAGGTGCTTAGCCTGTTCTTCATCGACCGGGTGGAGAACTACCGGGCCTATGGCGACGATGGCGCGCAGGAACTCGGTAAATATGGCCGAATGTTCGAGGAGGAATATAAGCGGCTGGCGGGCCATCCGGACTTCCGCGAAAGCCTGTTCGCCGGGCGGCAGCCCGAACCCGAGACGGCGCATGGCGGCTATTTCTCGATCGACAAGAAGAACAAGCCGATCGAGTCGGAGCTGAACGCATCCGGCGAATTCCGCAACGCCGCCGCGCGCGAGGCTGGCGAACGTGCCTTCCAGCTGATCATGCGCGAGAAGGAGAAGCTGCTCGACGAGGCCGAACCGCTGCGCTTCATCTTCTCGCACTCGGCGCTGCGTGAAGGTTGGGACAACCCCAACGTCTTTCAGATTTGTACTTTGCGCGAGATGGGCACCAACCGCGAACGGCGTCAGACGATCGGCCGGGGCCTGCGCCTTTGCGTCGACGCGCACGGCGACCGCCGGCGCGACGAGGGGCTGAACGTGCTGACCGTCATCGCCGACGAGAGCTTCGAGGCGTTCGCCGACGGTCTGCAGAAGCAGATCGAGGAGGATTTGGGGATCAGCTTCGGCACCGTAGCCGCCGACAGCTTCGCCGCCCTGGTCTACGAGACGCCGAAGGGCACCCAGCCGATGGGCGTGCAGGAATCCCGCGCGCTGTTCGAGCATCTGCAGGGCGAAGGGCTGATCGACGCCGCCGGCAAGATCCAGGACGGTCTGCGGACAGCGCTGAAGGACGGCACGCTGACGCTGCCGGATCGGTTCGATGCAGTGGCGCCGCAAGCGCGGGCGCTTTTGACGAAGCTGGCCGGTCGCCTCGACATCCGAAACGCGGACGAGCGCCGGACGGTGAAACTCAACAAGGCCGTGTACCTGAGCGACGACTTCCGCTCGCTGTGGGACCGGATCAAGCACCGCACGACCTATCGTGTGGAATTTGATCCCGATGCGCTCATCGCCGATGCGGCGGATCGTATCGCGAAGGCCCCCGCGGTAGCGCGCGCCCAGCTGCGCTGGCGCAAGGCGGGCTTGGCTATCGGACGCGGTGGCGTCGACACTGGCGACGAGACGACATCCGGCTTCGTCAGCATCGCACCCGAGAGCATCGTCGTGCCCGACGTGCTGGGTGAGTTGCAGAACCGGACCCAGCTGCGGCGCGCATCGCTCGCCCGCATCCTGATCGACAGCGGTCGGCTCGACGACCTGAAGCTCAACCCCGCCGCGTTCATCGACCAGGCCGCCGACCTGATCGAGCGCGCCAAGATCGCAGCGCTGGTCGACGGCGTCCGCTATCAGAAGATCGGCGACGACGTGTTTTATGCGCAGGAGCTGTTCGAGGCCGAGGAACTGAAGGGCTATCTGGGCCGGATGGTGGAAACAACGAAGTCCGTTCACGACGCCGTGATCTTCGACTCGACGACGATCGAACGCCCGTTCGCCGAAGCCTTGGACGCGAACGAGGCGGTGAAGGTGTTCGCCAAGTTACCCGGCTGGTTCAAGGTCGCGACCCCGCTGGGCAGCTATAACCCTGATTGGGCCGTGCTGGTGATGACCGAGGCAGGCGAGCGGCTGTATTTTGTTGCGGAGACAAAAGGCACGCTGCTGATGGACGACCTGCGCGGGGCGGAGGCGGCGAAGATCGAGTGCGGCAAGCGCCATTTCGCCAGTATCGCGCGGTCCGCGACCGAACCCGCCTTTACCGTCGCCCGCACCGTCGAAGATCTGATGGTCAAGGCATCGGCAATTGCGGATGACTGACGTGGAGCAGATGGCCGCCGAAGCGTCGTGCTTCCCGCTAATCAAGTAAAGGCAGGGCAAGTTGGCGAAGCTTAATCGGAAACAGATCGAAGATGCGACCCGCGCCGTACTCGAACGCCACCCCGGCGGAGTGCGCTGGGCAGAGGTGCTGAAGGCGGTCGCCGCCGAACACCCCGAGACGCCGTTCAACTCCATCCGCGGTGCGACGCACAATCTGTTTCAGCGCGGCGACGGCATCGTGAAGATCGCCCGCGGAACCTACCAGCTCGCCCGTTTCGCTGACGCTGATGCCGCCGAGAACGCGGCAGAGGACGACACTGACGTGCTGCGGGAGGTAGTGCGCAAGGCCGCGGGCACGCTTGCCGAGCAGGACTTCTACGTGAGCTTCGCCGAATGGCTGGAAGAGAATGACGAGGTAACGGTCGCCGGCGCGCTCGGCGGCAGCAGCTTGGGTGGGAAATGGGGCACCCCCGACGTGATCGGCGTGCTTCGCCCGCGCGCCCAGGACATCTTCAAATTCGAACCCCAGATCGTAACTGCAGAGATTAAGGCCGTGCCAGGCCAACCCGTCGTGGCCTTCGGCCAGGCGGTCGCCTACCGCCTGTTCAGCCACAAGAGCTACATCGTCGTACCGCGCACCACGACCAGCGACGACATGAACCGGCTGACGTCGCTTTGCAGCATCCACGGCGTCGGCCTAGTCGTCTTCACCCTCGACCGCGATCTGCCCGACTATGCCGTTGTCGTCCTGCCCGCCGTTGCCAATCCCGATATGTTCTACGTCAACACCATGCTCGACCGCCTGAAGGCAAGCGAGCCGCGGTTGCTTAACCGGCTGTTTTAAAGACAATGATGCGGAACACTTGCGTGAAAGCACGTGCCGCGTCACCTTGCTGCTATGGTTGATGCTTTTCACCGCTGGTGTCTCTTTTGTCACGCTGAGCTTCGCTCGGCAGCGCGAAACGGTCCTCGCGTGCACCTTGCCAATTATGCCGACGACATCGTTCACCGATCGGCATCGGGCGAGGCGGTGCGGGTATACGAACGAGAAAATCGCGTGGCCCGAATTGCACAGGCCCGAATTCTCGAGTTG
>CAJYHD010000376.1 GCA_913773715.1 uncultured Sphingobium sp. | reverse complement strand
CGGGCCGAGGATCAGGCGGTTGCCGTCAGCCAGCGCCTTGTTCACCGCCGCCGCCGCGCACTGCGCAGTGTCATAAGTGGTGATGCGGACCCGATCGGTTTTGGTGTCCATCAGCGCCAGCGTCGTCGCATTGGCGATCGACTGGCCGACGCCCGCGTTAGAGCCGCTCATCGGCACCAGCAGCGCGACGCGATGGCGCTGTGCATCGGTGGGCAGGCCTTCGGTCACTTCCGGGCCGGTCGGGCGCGTCGGCGCGGTCGGTGGCGTGGGCGTCGGCCCGCGCTGCACGATCGACTGACAAGCCGCGACCATCAGCGCGCTGGCCGCAAAGCCGATCCGCGCGATCCGCTTCAACGCCGGTCGAGAAGATGCAAACACATTCGCTTGCGGGATGGCATCCGTCTCTGTCATCTGGCGTCCTTATGGAAACTGAAAATTCGGGTCTCGAACCCGGGCTTTATATCGTTGCTGGGCCGATCGGCAACCTTGGCGACCTTACTCCCCGCGCGGCGCACGTCCTGCGCGAAGCCGATGTGATCGCCGTGGAAGATACACGGGTGAGCGCACGGCTGCTGCGCCATGCCGGGTCCGACCGCCCGATGATCCCCTATCACGACCATAGCGCCGAAGGGGTGCGGCAGCGTTTGATCGAGCGGATGGCGAGCGAGGCCGTCGCGCTCCTCTCCGACGCGGGGACGCCGCTCATCTCCGATCCCGGCTATAAACTGGTGCGCGATGCACGCGCTGCGGGGCGGAAGGTGACAACGCTGCCCGGTCCGAGTGCGGCGATCGCGGCGCTGACGCTCTCTGGCCTTCCGACGGATCGCTTCCTCTTCATGGGCTTCCTGCCATCGAAGGCAAAGGCGAGGGGGGATACGCTGGACGAGGTTGCGGCCCTGCGCGCCACGCTGGTCTTCTATGAAAGCGGGCCGCGCCTCGCCGAGAGCCTGGACAGCATGGCTGCGCATCTGGGCGATCGCGACGCTGCCGTCAGCCGCGAAATCAGCAAGGCATATGAGGAAACCGCGACCGGCACGCTTACCGAACTCT
This sequence comes from uncultured Sphingobium sp., assembly GCA_913773715.1. Next base: position 1,561 of record CAJYHD010000376.1, on the reverse strand, counting down.
CCGCCCGCTATGCCGACGCGCCGCCCAAGGGCGAGATCGTCGTTATCGTCGGCCCGCCCGGCGAAGCGCCCCCCGCCAGCGAAGCGGACGTCGATGCCGCCCTGCTTGATGCGCTGGCTCGGCTCCCCGTTTCCAAGGCGGCCGGCGAAGTGGCGAAGAAACTCGGCCTCGACCGCCGCACGCTCTACGATCGGGCGATGGACCTGAAAGGATGAAGCGGCAGGCCGCCGAACAGCGCGGACGGCAAGCCGAACGCATCGCTGCGTGGTGGCTGCGCCTCAAGGGCTGGCAGATCGTCGGGCGGCGGATGCGCACGCCATTGGGCGAAGTCGATCTCGTCGCGCGGCGGGGCGCGATGCTGGCTTTCGTCGAAGTGAAGGCGCGTGCCACGCCCGCGGATCTCGACCTCGCCATCGACGAGCGACGCCTGGCCCGGGTCGCGGCGGCGGCGGAACTGCTTTGGCACGACCTTGCCAGACCCGGCGATGACATGCGGATCGACGTGATGCTGCTTGCACCCGGACGCCCGCCACGCCATCTGGCGAATGTCTGGCATGGGGGGTGATGATCCCGCCTTCCAGCCAATCTCGTTCGGAAGGGCCTGAAAGCGCATGACCAACCTCAACCCCCTGACCGTGGCTTTCCAGATGGACCCGATGGAGGAGATCAAGATCGGGGGCGATTCGACCTTCCACATCATGCTGGCGACACAGGCGCGCGGGCATCGTCTCTATCATTTCCTCGCGCCCGACCTCACCTATCGCGACGAGCGTGTGCTGGCGAAGGCAAGGCCCGTCAACGTGCAGAAGGTGGAGGGCGACCATTTCGCTTATGGCGACTGGGAAGTGCTAGACCTTGGCCGCGACGTCGATGTCGTCTGGATGCGACAGGATCCGCCCTTCGACCTCAGTTACATCACGGCGACCCATCTGCTCGAACGGGTGCAGGACGAGACGCTGGTGTTGAACGACCCGGCGAGCGTGCGTAACGCGCCGGAAAAGCTTTTCGTTCTCGATTACGCGCGCTTCATGCCGCCGACGATGATCACCCGCAGTCTGGCGGATGTGCGCAGCTTCCTTGCGGAACATGGCGAAGTGGTGGTGAAGCCGCTCTACGGCAATGCCGGGACCGCCGTGTTCCATGTTGACGGCAAGGGATCAAACCTCTCCGCACTGGTCGAGCTGTTCAACGCCTCTTGGGTCGAACCCTTCATGGTGCAGGCGTTCATCCCCGGCGTTGCCGAAGGCGACAAGCGCATCGTGCTGGTGGACGGCGAAGTCGCGGGCGCGGTCAACCGCATTCCGGGCAAGGGTGAGATTCGCTCCAACCTCGCCGTTGGCGGAAGCGCCGCGAAGACCGAATTGACCGACCGGGAACGCGAAATCTGCGCGGCGATGGGGCCGGAACTGAAGAAACGGGGGTTACTTTTCGTCGGGATCGACGTCATCGGCGGCGAGTGGCTAACAGAAATCAATGTCACCTCACCGACCGGCATCGTTTCAATTGATGCGTTCAACGGCACCGATACCGGCGGCATGATCTGGGACGCGATCGACGCCCG
>CAJYHD010000375.1 GCA_913773715.1 uncultured Sphingobium sp. | reverse complement strand
AAAACCGCAGATCAGCGCGAGTAGAACTCGACGACCAGGTTGGGTTCCATCTTCACCGGGTAGGGCACTTCGTCCAGTGTCGGAACGCGGACATAGGTGACCTTGGTCGCGCCATCGGGCGAGACATAGTCGGGGATGTCACGCTCGGGCAGGCTCTGTGCTTCGAGAACCAGCGCCATTTCCTGCGCCTTCTTGCCCAGCGTGATTTCGTCACCCGGCTTCACCAGACGCGATGCGATGTTGCACTTCACGCCGTTCACATAAATGTGACCGTGCGAGACGATCTGACGCGCGGACCAGATGGTCGGCGCGAACTTGGCGCGATAGACGACGGCATCGAGGCGGCGCTCAAGCAGGCCGATCAGGTTCTGACCGGTGTCGCCCTTCATGCGGCTGGCTTCGACATAGTTCTTCTTGAACTGCTTTTCGGTGATGTCGCCGTAATAGCCCTTGAGCTTCTGCTTGGCGCGAAGCTGGATACCGTAGTCCGACATCTTGCCCTTGCGGCGCTGGCCGTGCTGGCCGGGGCCGTATTCACGCTTGTTCACCGGGCTCTTCGGACGACCCCAGATGTTTTCGCCCATCCGGCGGTCGAGCTTGTACTTGGCGCTGGAGCGCTTCGACATGATAATTCCTTACAAATGCTTCTAACGGTATGTCCGGTATCGCCTGCTTGCCATATCGCGTCATGCGCTCAGGGGCAGGGCCGCCGCTTCACCGGAATGCGGAGCCAATTGCGAAGGCGCGCCTATGACGAGGGCGGGGGCAAGTGTCAACCCCTCGACAGGGGCGGCGGCACGGCGTAATCCGACCTCCATGAACCCCGAAAGCTATTCGACCATGGAGCAGGTGCGCGCGGGCGTCGACAATCTCGACCGCCAGATCGTAGCTCTGCTGGCCCAACGCTTCGCCCACATGCGCGCCGCCGCGCGGATCAAGCCGGATCGCGGCGCTGTTCGCGACGAGGCGCGCAAGGCGGAGGTGATCGCCAATGCCTGCGCGGAGGCGGAGCAACTGGGCGTCCCCTGCGACATGATCGAGGGGATATGGGAGCAACTAGTCGAAGCGTCGATCGCGTATGAAATGGATGAGTTCCACCGCATACGCGAATGATCCTTCGCTGATCGATAGCGTCAACGCGACCTTGGATTGCCCAGTGCCGAGAGTACCCCGCGCAGGGTGCGGACCTCCAGATGGTTCCAGCCCGGCTTCGTCAGCAGGTTGCGTAACGTGCGCTTGGTCGCGGGTGCGCGATCGGGCGGGAAGAAATAGCCTGCCCCCTCCAGCAACGTTTCCAACTGGCCAATCATACCTTCCAGCTCCTCCTGCGGCGCAGGTTCGCCAAGTTCGGTGACCGTTGGTTGCGCAAGCGGCGCCTGCTTGGACCATTCATAGGCGCACAGGATCACGGCCTGAGCAAGATTGAGCGAGCCGAACTCAGGATTGATCGGCACGGTCAGGATCTTGCGGGCGAGGGCGACGTCGTCGGTTTCCAACCCTGAGCGTTCCGGGCCGAACACGATCGCGCTGCGTCCTTGGGCGATATGGATTTCGCGCGCGGCTTCTTCGGGAGTCACGACCGGCTTGGTGACGCCGCGCTTGCGGACTGTTGTCGCATAGATATTGGCGCAATCCGAGACGGCGTCGGCCAGCGTCTCGAATACCTCCGCTCTGTCCAGGATGAAGTCGGCGCCGGCGGCGGATGGTCCTGCATCGGGATTGGGCCACCCGTCGCGCGGGGACACAAGCCGCATCTCGGTCAGGCCGAAGTTCAGCATGGCGCGTGCGGCCTTGCCGATATTCTCGCCGAGCTGCGGGCGGACGAGGACGACGATGGGCGGAGGGGATGGGATTTCGGTCATTTTCATGTTTCTTCCGTTCGCCCTGAGCGAAGTCGAAGGGCATCACTGATAGCTGGCGAAGATAGCGATACTGATGCTGCTTTCAGCTTCTCCCAATCTTGGGCGATAAGCGCTTCCTTCTTTCTGCGCGACCAGCCTTTTATCTGGATTTCTGAAGCCAGCGTCTCCGCTCTGCTTGTAAAATCGGCAGACCACATTAACTCGATGGGTAGTCGTTCGCTCGTATAGCCCTTTATCGCGCCGGATTGATGCGCAGCGATGCTGGCTTCCATATCATCGGTATGCCCGGTGTAGTAAGAACCGTCAGCGCATTTCAATATGTAGCTATGGTACGCCATGGCGGCAGTTGCCTCGTCTCATTTGGCTGGGGCCTTCGACTTCGCTCAGGCCGAACGGGACGGGAAGGCAGTGGATGAACGGGACTGGACGGTATGAGCCAACACCCTCTCACTCCCGCCCAACTTCCTTCACCGTCCCTGCAAACTCCTCGAAATCCCGCGCATCGCTGAAGTCCTTATAGACGCTGGCGAAGCGGATGTAGGCGACGCTGTCGAGGCGCTTCAGCCCCTCCATGACCATTTCACCGATCGCGCGGGCAGGAACCTCGCTGTCACCACTGGTTTCGAGTTGGCGCTGGATGCCGGAGATCAGTTTTTCGAGGCGGCTGGGATCGATAGGGCGTTTGCGGCAGGCGAGGCCGATCGAGCGGGCGAGCTTGTCGCGCTCGAAGGCTTCCTTGCGGCCCTCGCTCTTCACGACCCAGATGTCGCGCAACTGGATGCGCTCGAACGTGGTGAAGCGCGCGCCGCAGGCTTCGCACTGGCGACGGCGGCGGATGGCACCATTGTCTTCGGTTGGACGGCTGTCCTTCACCTGGCTGTCTTCATGGGAACAGAAGGGGCAGCGCATGGGGCAGCTAAACTCCGTTAATGAGGCGCAGAAAAGTTGCGATCAACAATCGGCAGGGTGCGACAGCTTGTCAACGCGCGGGCCGTGGCGACCTCCACCGAACGGGGTCGAGAGGAAGGCGGTGACGCACGCCTTCGCCATGTCGATGCCTGTGAGGCGCGCACCCATAGCAAGGACATTGGCGTCATTATGCTCGCGAGAGAGGGCAGCGGACAACGGCTCACCAACCAGCGCACAGCGGCACGCGGGATTGCGGTTGACCGCGATAGAGATACCAATGCCCGATCCGCACAGCGCGATGCCGCGCTCTGCCGAACCGTTGGCGATCGCGGCGGCGAGCTTGTAGCCATAGTCGGGATAATCCACCCGATCTGCCGTGGCGGGACCAAGGTCGCTCACTTCATGACCTTCTTCCCGCAGCCATTCGGCAAGTTCCGCCTTCAATTCGACGGCGGCATGGTCGGAAGCGAGGGCGATCTTCATGGGCATATCCTTCAATCGCAAATGGCGATTCGTTCTTCGCGCCTCATAGGGACTGGCGATCCCGATTGCCACCGGTCAAGGGCGGCTCTATGGCGCAGCGATGGCCGGAACCATCCTTTCGACCCTGATGCTTGCAGGCGTAGTGCTGACGGGTGGCGGCATCTACACGTTGGTCAAGCGACGCGACACCAAGCGCGGCGTGTTGATGATCGTCGCGGGGCTGGTGATGTTTGGCAATGTCGCGATCAGCGCGATACCGGGGCCGGACGCGCCTGCGCTGGAGCAACGTTGAGAGAACCCATGCGAAGGGATGAGGGCTACCGAACGGCAGCCCTTATCCCATATTCCATCAGCGGATCGGGGAGTCCGGCGAGAGCCGCATGTCGAGATAATTATCGACCGACTTCATCAACTGATCCAGTTCATGCTCGAAGAAGTGGTTTGCGCCGCGGATTTCGTCATGGTGAATGGTGATGCCCTTCTGCGTGCGCAGCTTGTCCACCAGCTTCTGCACGGCGCTGGCCGTCACGACTTCGTCCGCCGTTCCCTGCACGATGATGCCCGACGAAGGGCAGGGCGCGAGGAAGGAGAAGTCGTACATGTTGGCGGGCGGAGCGACCGATATGAAGCCACGGATTTCCGGGCGGCGCATCAGCAACTGCATGCCGATCCAAGCGCCGAACGAGAAGCCCGCGATCCAGGTCGTCTGCGCTTCGGGATGGAAGCTCTGTACCCAGTCGAGCGCTGCGGCGGCGTCGCTGAGTTCGCCGATTCCGTTATCGAACGTTCCCTGGCTGCGGCCGACACCGCGAAAGTTGAAGCGCAGCACCGCGAAGCCGCGCTTCACGAACGTCTTGTAGAGCGCCTGGGTGATGCGGTCGTTCATCGTACCGCCGCCCTGCGGATGCGGATGCAGGATCATGGCGACCGGCGCACGCGGGCGGGGTGGGGGGCTGAAGCGGCCTTCGAGGCGACCTTCTGGACCGGGGAAAATAACGTCGGGCATGGCACCTGTTATGGTTTTGGGCCGCCGGATGGCAGCGATGAGATAGGGTGCGCGTGCGGCTGGCTTGGTGCTGGCGTGGCGCGGCAATGGGCTTATATAGAAGCCGCCGCCATTTCCGCAATCAATTGAGTCATCCCCGCCTTGGCCGCCGACCGCCTCTACCTCGATCACGCCGCGACGACCCCTATTTTGCCAGAGGCGCGCGCCGCCATGGCGGCTGCGCTGGAGCAATGGGCGAACCCCTCCAGCCCGCATGCCGACGGCCGTGCGGCAAGGGCGATGCTGGAAGAGGCCCGGGTGCGGATTGCGAGAGCACTCGGCTGGGACGGGCACGTGGTCTTCACGTCCGGTGCCAGCGAGGCGATCGCGATCGCGCTGACACGAGCGAAGGCCGGGCGCGTGGTGACCTCGCCCGTGGAGCATGATGCCGTGCTGCGCGTGACGAAGGACGCGGAACGGCTTGCGGTGGATGCGTACGGCCTTATCAAGCCTCGCGGCGATAGCGGGGGTGCGCTGCTCGCCATTCAGCACGTCAACAACGAAAACGGCGTAATCCAGCCGCTCGACATGATCGCTCGCTACGAAGCGATCCTTTTCGCCGACTGCGCGCAAAGTGCAGGCAAGCTGCCGCTGCCCAACGCCGACATGATCGCGATCAGCGCGCACAAGTTCGGTGGTCCACCCGGCATCGGCGCATTGCTGATCCGCGACCTGACGCTGATCGAACCAAGCGGAGGACAGGAGCAGGGCTATCGCGCCGGGACCGAAAACCTGCCCGCAATTCTCGGCATGGCGGCGGCGCTCGACGCCCGCGAAGACTGGTTGCCCCGCGCAGCCGGAATGCGGCAGCGGCTCGATGCGGCGATCGAGGGAGCAGGCGGCGAGGTGGTCGCGAAATCCGCGCCGCGTATCCCGGGCATTGCCAGCTACCGCATGCCCGGTGTGTCGGCGCGTGCGCAATTGATCCAGTTCGACATGGCGGGCATTTCGGTGTCGGCGGGCAGCGCCTGCTCGTCCGGCTCGCTCAAAACCAGCCACGTGCTGACCGCGATGGGCTGGGATGACGCTGCCGCAGCGGAGGTGATCCGCGTCAGCTTCGGACCGCAAACCAGCGAAGCGGATGTCGATCGCTTCCTTGCCGCCTGGACTGGGATGGCGCAGCGGGTGCGCCAATGATCTATCTCGATTATCAGGCGACGACACCGCTCGCGCCCGAAGCGTTCGACGCCATGGTGCCACTGCTCCGCGATCAGTTCGCCAATCCGCACAGCGCGCACCGCCTGGGCCGGGCCGCCGCCGCTCAGGTGGAAGTGGCGCGTGACGAGGTGACGAAGCTGATGCCGTCGGGCGGGCGGACCATCTTCACGTCGGGTGCGACCGAGGCGCTCAACATCGCGATACAGGGCGCACCGCCGGGCGGCATCGTCACGATCGCGACGGAACATGCCGCCGTTCTCGATACAATTGAGACACTGAAATGGACAGGTCGACCGGTCACGATCCTGCCGGTCGACAAGGGCGGTCTGGTCGATTTGGACGCGGCGCGGCAGGCGATCAAGCCGGGCGTAACGCTGGTCGTCGCCATGCTTGCAAATAATGAGATTGGTGTCATTCAACCGATTGATATCATTTCTGATATGGCGAAATCGGCAGGTGCGCTGTTCCTGTGCGACGCAGTGCAGGGCTATGGCCGACTGCCCATTCCCAAGGACTGCGACATGGTCGCGATTAGCGCGCACAAGATCCACGGGCCAAAGGGCATCGGCGCGCTATGGCTGCGCGATGGCGTCAAGCCCGCACCGTTGATCCATGGTGGCGGGCAGGAGGGCGGCCTGCGCTCCGGCACCCTGTCACCGGCCCTCTGCGCAGGCTTCGGCGTCGCTGCACGCCTGATGCGCGAGCGGGCCGACGCCGACCGCGCCCATGTCGAAGCGCTTTGGCAACAGGCGCGCAGGCTGTTCGCCGACTGGACGCTCAACGGCAGCGCGACGCAGCGCTACCATGGCAATCTCAACATCCGGCGCGACGGAATAGACGGCGCGCGGCTGCTGTCGCATTGCCGAAATGTTGCTTTTTCGCTCGGAAGCGCTTGCGCAAGCGGGTCCGGCCGTCCTAGCCATGTGCTGCGCGCGCTGGGTCTGACCGACGCGCAGGCGCGAGGATCGGTGCGGATCGGCTTTGGCCGGTACACGACACTGGCCGAACTGGAGGATGCTGCACAGGCGTTGAACGAAGCGGCCACCGCGCAGGCGGCGCCGTGACAGGAGAGCGTTGCGACATGACCAAAGTCACCTTCATCAGCGCCGATGGTGAACAGCGGCAGGAGGTGGAGGCGCAGGCCGGATCGATCCTGCTCGACATCGCGCAGGCGGCAGGCCAACCGCTGGAGGGTACCTGCGAGGGTCAGATGGCCTGCTCCACCTGCCACGTCATCGTCGCCGCGGAGGATTTTGCCAGGCTGCCACGCGCGAGTGAAGATGAGGAGGATATGCTCGACCTCGCCGCCGCCGCCACGCGGACCAGCCGCCTGGCCTGCCAGATCGTGCTGGATGCGGCGCTCAATCATCTGACCGTCCGCATCCCCCCGGAATCCTATAATATGCTGGGCATGTGACGATGAAGCCTTTTGCCATCCTGACGGCTGCAACGATGGCGCTGGTGCTGGCAGCTCCCGCCTTGAGCGCGCCCAAGAAGGCGGCCCCGAAGACGCAAAGCGATCCCGCCCCGACCGGCAATCTGGACGGCATCATGTCGTCCATCCCTCGCTACCTGATCCCGCAATCGGCGGTGACGGCGCTCCGCAATCCGACAGAGATCGAGAAGGAGACGGGCGGTAGGCTCGGCGTCGCGCTGGTCGACAGGAAGGGCGGGGTGCTGCTCGGCTTCAATCGCGACGACCGTTTCGCGATGTGTTCGACTTTCAAGGCACCATTAGCCGCCGCCGTGCTGGTGGGGGCGGAAGGCGGCAAGTTCGGGCTGGAAGGGACCATCCCCTTCGGCAAGGACGATCTTCTCGACTATGCGCCGGTGGTGAAGAAAAACCTGAAGCGCGGGCGCATGACCATGGAGGAGCTTGCCGAAGCAGCCGTCGAGGTCAGCGACAATAGCGCCGCCAACCTGCTGCTGCCGATGATCGGCGGGCCGGAGGGTCTGACCGCTTTCATCCGCACGCATGGCGACACCGTGACGCGGCTCGACCGCACCGAACCGACGCTGAACGAAAATGCGCAGGGCGACGAGCGTGACAC
>CAJYHD010000374.1 GCA_913773715.1 uncultured Sphingobium sp. | reverse complement strand
CGACGCTTTGCGCGCTCGGAAAACGCAGCGCATGCGGCTTCGTCGCCATGTCTTGGCAGTGGGCGCCGGGATCGGAGTGGTGCTCCTCTCGGCTGCGCTTCCACCGGCTCCGCATCTGGTCTGGAATGCCAGCGCCAGCGCGCCGGTCGGCCTCTATTCCGTGGAGCCCGGGGCTGTGCTCGAGCCTGGCGACATGGCAATCGCCCGCGTGCCGCAGCGCTATCGGCATCTCGCTGCTTCTCGTCGCTACCTGCCGTTGAACGTACCGCTCGTGAAGCGTGTCGCAGCCTATGCTGGCGATGAGATCTGCGCGCTCGAGAACCGAGTCTTCATCAACGGGCGATGGGCTGCCGAGCGGAGACAAGTCGATGCAGCGGGACGGTCCATGCCAACGTGGACGGGCTGCCTTGTCCTGCGCGGGCGCCAGCTTTTTCTGCTGATGGACAGTCCCGCATCATTCGACGGTCGCTACTTCGGCCCCACCGAAGGCGCCGACGTCATCGGAAAGGCAAAGCTCCTGTGGCGCCGTTGAAGTTCGCCGCCATCGCATTGGCAGTCGCCTGTGCGACGCCCGCCCACGCCGAATCGGTGGCAACCTGGCAGCCATTTATCCGGGAGGCATCGCTGCTCTTCGGTATCCCCAGCGAATGGATTGAGCGCGTCATGCGCGCCGAGAGCGGCGGCAATACCCAATGGAATGGCCGTCCGATCCGTTCATCTGCGGGCGCCATGGGGCTCATGCAACTCATGCCCGCGACATGGGCCGACATGCGCATGCGGCTAGGCCTCGGGAGCAACCCGGATGATCCGCGCGATAATATCCTGGCCGGCACGTTCTACCTGCGACTAATGTACGATCGCTTTGGCTATCCGGGCATGTTCGCGGCCTATAATGCCGGTCCCGGGCGCTATGCCGAGCATCTGTCGAGACGTCGCGCATTGCCGACCGAGACAGTAGGCTACCTCGCTGCGGTGGCTCCTTCGCCAGCGAAAAGCACGATCATGACTGTCAGGCCCGCCCCGCAGCAGTCGATCTTCGCGGTACGGCGCAACGTGCCCAATACTTCTTCTGACAAACCGTCATCTACGCTGTTCGTCGCACTGTCGAGTGCGGATGGACAGTGATGTCGTGCGTGACCGGGAGGGAGGAAGCTCGTCTCGATAGACCCAGCATGACGGGTTGCGCAGCGGCTCTCAAGGCCCGCGGGCACCCCCCGATTTTCTTCGAAAATCGGCTCCCCCCACGTCCGCTTCGCGGCGCTTCACTGCGCACAGCGGCCCTGACAGCCACTCCGCAACCCGTCCCTCGGACGCCGTTCTCAATGGTGAGAACGGTAGCGTTGGAGGTCATAATGCACATGGATCAAAGCATCGGAACGGCGTCGGCCAATGTCGTGGATCGCGTGATGGCGGCGCTGGTATCTGGCCTTGAACTGGAGTTCGGGCGGGGTGCCGGGGAAGAATTGGCACATCGGTTTCTGGCGGCAGAGGAAGCGGATTTCCACTGGGATGCACGGGCCGAGGAGCGATGGATCGGCGCCTACGAAACCCCTGACGACGGGGAATTCGAACTGGATCGGATCGCGATTTGCGGGCGGCTCGACGGCAAATGGTTTTGCGCCACTATGCTCGTGGATGGCGATGGCCAGGCCCATGGGATGATGGGATGCCGTCTGTACAGGTCGCTGGCCAGCGCGCGGGATGCAATGCTCCATGCGCACTGATCGACAGGATATTCGTGGGGAGAGGCGGCGTCGGAAGGCGTTCGTCTCTCCCCCTTTTTTGAGCCTTGGGGGTGTGGGAGAAGGAAGAGAGGGGAAACAAGATAAAGGCAGTGTCTCGCGACACATGCCAAGTCATTGTCTGCACATCCTTTTTTTGAGAGATGGCCGCACATTAGAGCGAGATATGATACGGTAAATGGCGAAAACTCGCCATTTTCTGTTCGAAATCACGAGACCTTGGACCTTGGTCATGTCTGACGACGACTTTACGCCGAAGCTCGGCCGGAATCGCGGCAAGGACGGCAAACACGTCGTCAAATATGGTGGCCGCATTGTTGCTGCGGCCCGGCTCGCAGGCCCCAGGACAGGCGTCCTGTCTCGGCGGTTCGACGGCAGCCGTGTCGGGCGCGGCGCGAGCATGGGACGGCTGCTCTCCAGCCGTGATCGGCTCGCCGGATTTCGGGGTCGCCGCGCGGTGGTGAAGGCGAGCCTGATCCGCCTGCAGGGCAAAGCCGGCCAAGCCGCCCGCGCTCACATGCGCTACATCCAGCGCGACGGGGTGACGCGCGAGGGCCTGCCGGGCGAACTTTACGGTCCGAAAACTGACCATGCCGACGGCGACGATTTCCTCAAGCGGACGGCCAGCGACCGGCACCAATTCCGCTTCATCGTCTCGGCCGAGGACGGAGCCGAATATCCTGACTTCAAACCATACATCCGCCGCCTGATGGCGCAGGTCGAACAGGATCTCGGCACCAAGCTCGATTGGGTCGCAGTCGACCACTTCAACACCGAGCGCCCGCACACCCACGTCGTCCTGCGCGGTGTCGACGATCGCGGCGAGAACCTCATCATCGCGCGCGAATACATCGCCCACGGCCTTCGCGAGCGGGCGTCCGAACTGGTGACGCTCGACCTTGGTCCTCGCACCGATCACGAGATCGAGGCGCGCCTTCGCCACGATGTCGACCAGGAAAGATTGACCGCGATAGACCGGCGACTGCTGCGGAGAATGGATAGCGACCGCACAGTAGCGGCGACCGACAACGATCCGTTCCAGCAATCGGTCACGGCCGGAAGGCTGCGCAAGCTCCAGACGATGGACTTGGCCGAGAATGTCGGCGGTGGCCGCTACCGGCTCGCCGACGGCCTGGAGGATACGCTGCGTCGGATGGGCGAGCGCGGCGATGTCATTCGGCTCATGCAGCGCGAACTGACCGCGCGGCGGCTCGACCGTGCGGGCGTCGAGCAGGTGGTGTCGAATGACCTGCGCGAGCCGCTGGTGGGGCGCGTGATTCAGCGCGGATTTTCGGACGAGCATCGCGACCGACACTACCTGATGATCGATGGCGTCGATGGGCGGGTCCACTATGTCGATATCGGCAGGGGCGACGCAACACCATCCGTGCCGGAGGGAACGACCGTTCGGATTACGCGGTCGCGGATCGAGGCGACGCAGGCCGATCGCACTATCGATGCGGTCGCGCGGGCTAACAGCGGGCATTATTCGATCGAGCTGCATCTTCGCCACGATCCAAACGCCAGCGAAGCGTTCGCTGCCAGCCATGTCCGCCGCCTTGAAGCGATGCGGCGCGCAGGCGCCGGACCGGACCGCCTGGTGGACGGGAGTTGGACGATTCCAAATGACCATCACGCCCAAGCGGAAGCCTATGCCGCGCGCCAGGAGCGAGATCGGCCCGTAACTCTGTCGGTGATCTCACGCTCCCCGGTCGCCGATCTTTCCGCCAAAGGTGCTGCGACCTGGCTTGATCGTGAGCTTGCCGAAGGCGGCCATGGCGCCATTCGCGATGTCGGGTACGGACGTGAAGTTCGGGTGGCTCTGGCGGCGCGACGGCAGTGGCTGATCGAGCAGCAACTGGCCGATGGAGAGCGCGCTGCGTTCCGGTATCGTGACGGCGCGATCGACAGCCTCCGTCAGCGCGAGTTGCGGGAGGCCGGCGCGCAGATCGGCGCCCAACTTGGCAAGCGCTTTGAGCCGGCCCGGATGGGCGCACGGATTGAGGGCGTCATCGCTCGCAGGGTCGATCTCGAAAGCGGGAGCTTCGCCTTGGTCGAACGGTCGCGGGATTTCACCCTAGTGCCGTGGCGTGACGTACTCGAACGCAACATCGGCAAGTCGGCGTCCGGAATCATGCGCACTGACGGCATCAGCTGGCAGTTCGGTCGCGGGCGATCGGGACCGACGATTTCTTAGTCAAGTCCGATGTTTTGCTCAGTCTTTGAGGTGGCTGTCTGCGTCCTCTGCCCCGGACTTTGCATTCAGCGTTTCATTTACGAACTTGGCGCTATCACAAAGGTCCGTGATTTTGCCGGCAGCAAATGTTGAACGTTGTTGACGATCCACCGCTTGATCGGAACAACGAATGCAGATTTTTGGGGGGTAGGACTTGTCGGCGAATCCATCACCAGCGACTTGGGTGCGTTTTCTGCGCAATTACGGGCCGATCCCCACCAACGACAACATGTACGACGAATCGATCCAGCGTGCGCTGCGCCGGCATAAGATCCGTCCGATCACGTTACCCGCGCCGCTGCGAGATGAACTCGTCGCGATTTTTTCAGGCGAGCAGCCGGTCTCGCACATCATCACCGGCACCGCGGGCGACGGCAAAACCTATCATTGCCGCGAAGTCTGGACCGCACTCGGCGGCGATAGCGCCGCCTGGAACGAAGGCGACAAGATACAGCGGCTTGCACTCGGCGCACGGACCCTCGTCATCGTCAAGGACTTGAGCGAGCTGCGCGATGACGAAAGCGGCGCGCTGCTCACCGATTTCGCGCGCGATGTCGCCGACCCGGAAACCAGGACCTTCTATCTCTTCGCCGCCAATCACGGACAGCTCCTCGAAAAGTTCAAGGCCGCGCCGCCGAGTGAAACGGTGCAGCGAGTCAACAAGGTGGTCGAGGATCTGCTCGTTACAGGCGTCAGTAAAGATCATGGCATCGCCGTCGCGCTGACCGATCTGAGCCGCTCGCCCGCCGCCGCTATGGCGATGGCAATTGTCGACGAAGTGACCGCGCATGAAGGCTGGGCCGGCTGCGACGACTGCGCGCATGGCGCCAGCGGCAACTGCCCGATTTTCGAGAACCGCCGCCGCCTGATCGGCGAGGGGCCGGACGATCCGTTCAAGCGCCGGCTGACTGCGCTTATCGAGCTTAGCGAGCGCAACGGTAGCCACTTCCCAGTGCGGCAGCTGCTCGCGCTCGTCGCCAATGCCATCCTTGGCCATCCTGACGCGCGCGACGGACTGATGACCTGCAGCGATGTGCCCAAAATCCTCGCCGACGCTACCGCCGACAAGGCGAGTGTCTACCGCAATGTGTTCGGCGAGAATCTGCGGCCGAGCAAAGCGGAAAAGACCGAGCTGTTTCGCAAGCTCAATGCTTTCGGGATCGGGGCGGAGACCAGCAACCGCGTCGACAATCTGCTGGTCTATGGCGCCGACGATCCTGTCCAGGCCGAAGACTATGCCACACTCGTGGTGGCCGATCCTGTCTATGGCGCTACGCCCACCTACAGCGCGGCGCAGCGCAACTATCTCGAAGGCACCGATGACGGCGAACGCGGCATCTTTCTGAATGCTCTGCGCGCCCAGCGGCAGCGTCTGTTCTTCACAATGCCCGAGACGATGGCGTTGCGGTATGATCTCTGGGATTTGACGGTGTTCCGCTATGCCGGACTTTATCTTGAGGTCGCCGACAAGATTGCCGCGATGCAGCCAGCGCCGCGCGCCGCGCTCGCCATTGTAGTGCGTGGGCTCAACCGCATCTTCACCGGCATGCTCGTCCAGAACCAAGATGAGCTCGTGCTCGCCACCTCTGGCAGCTACTCGCAGTCCAAGCGCAGCCCGCTTCTCGATGAACTGATTTCAGTGCCGCGCGCCAGTGGCGAAGAAGTCGTACTTGTCACCGATCCCGGCGATGGCGCTTTCGGTGTGTCTGTGAAGCTAGTGCGCGGCAGCGAGATCGCGCCCGTTTATCTGGCGCTGTCGCCGACACGGTTCGAATTTTTAGGGCGGGTTGCCGAAGGCGCCTTGCCGAGCAGCTTCAGTCTTGAATGCCATGAGGATCTGCTGGCCTTCAAGGCGCGGCTTCTGCGCGAGACTGAAAACCGCCGTAAGCTTGATGGCGATGATGAAGGAAACGGAGGCGAGCTCGTCCTACGCTTCATCGAACTAAACCCAGACGGCCGCGCTCAGTCGCGCCGCGTAATCGTGCGAGTGTAAGCAATGGAAATCCTCGCCCGACCCACCGAGTTCGAAGATCGCGCCGGTCCTGCCTTTTGGATAGACGAAGCGATCTGGGGCCATCGCCTTCATGACGAGCAATCGCCCTGGCTGACCTTTCTTGAATTCCTGACCGTCCTGCTTGCCGAGCATGATGCCGGGCGCGCCTTGCGCGAAGACCGGCTCAACAGCCTGTCTTATCGCCCGCAGCTCCAACTTCATTTGCGCAATCTCGTCTTCAACAACCCGCATGTGATGACCGTCCGAGCGCTCGACCGTCCTGACGAGGCAGCATGGGCCTTGTGGCTTGAGAAGATGGCGGAAACCGCAGGCGGCATCGACAAGCCGGATTTCAGCTATCTTCGCGAACGCTTCGAAAGCTTTGAGGATTTCGCGGCCGTACTCGGCTTCCTCCAGGGCTCGGCGATTGAGGGTAGCAGCAACAAACGCTGGAGTTCGAAATTCGTGTTCCCGTTTGGCCGTCACTCGCTCTACGAAGACGTCAATGTGAAGCCCAGTGGTAGCGTCTCCAACGACCGTCGCTTCTTCGCGCGCACCGGCGAGCTGCTCTATCTCATGCTCGCGCGTTCGGCCGACGCCGATGAGCTCCGCGCGCAACTGGTCACGCGCTTCCTCGAACGTCCCGCGCCTTATGATCGGATGGCGCAGGCGCTGCAGGGCAAGCCCCAGTTAGCTAAGGCCGAGCGTGCCGGCGCCTACCTGCCCTGTTCGCGCCACGCTATTTTCGACCGTCTCGCTCAGGACTGGCTGGCGATCCTTAACCTACCGATCCCGGCGCATGACGCGATCCCGCATCTCGTCGTCATGACCGGCCTCAATCTGGTCCTCTACCAGCTTGACCGCGCGCGCGAGTTGCTCGACCGTGACCCGGTCACTTTGGTTTGTGAGATCGTCTCGCCCAGAAAGTCGGTAGTGCGGGACCTCTCGGCGGACAGCTATCAATACAATAATCTGCTGCCTCAGCAGGCGATCGAACGGTTCGTGCGGCGCGTCACCGAGAGTGATACCTGGGCTGATGCGCTGGCATCCGACGATCCCACGCTCAACGCCCTCGACATCCTGCAACGCGAATTTGGCTGGCCCGATGGCGACGACGATGAAACTGCCGCCGAGCCACAGGCCTTTGTCGATGAGCTTGTCGAGCGCGCAACCGTCCGTCACAAACAGCATGTCGGCAAAATCCACATGACTTGGGCTCGGACGATCGGCCTGTCGTCACGTCGCTCGAGCCGTCGCGTCCGCTATGCTCCGACCGACCGGCTGTTGAAGACTTTGGTAGTTGCATGTGTCGGCGAGCGGCTCGAGTTCAAGGACTTCCTGACTTTGCTCTACGAACGCTACGGGTTCGTCATCGGCGACGCGCAGGCCCAGCCGTTTATCGACGCCGGGACCGCCGATCAGGAGGATTTCTCGGACAATGCCCATCGACTGGAGGAACGGCTCGCCAGCCTCGGCCTCCTGAAGCGGTTATCGGACAGCTGCGCCTATGTCGAAAATCCCTTCCAGCGAGCCCAAGCCGTATGACCCCATCCGATCTCATCGGCGCGGCCGGCGCCACGTCCATTCGCCTGCGCCTCGACGCGCTGACGCCGGACGATGACCTCGCGCGCTTCCTACTCGACCGGCTGACCGGCGAACAGGTGGCGGCGATCACTACGGCGTTGCTCGCCGACCCGGTCGCATCGACCAAGCTAATGATCGCGCTGCCGCGCGATCTCGTTGCGCCGTTCGACGTGCCCGAAACCGTGATCACCGATGAGCGCACGGTGCGCGTGCGCAATCTGCCCTGTGACAAGCCGGCGATGCTGATCGCCAACACCGATGACGACCAAGGCGCCTCGCTGGGCGATGTGACCTTGATCGGCGCAAAGCAACTGACCGAGGAGCCCGGTCCCTGGGTTGATGCCGCGGCCGCTGGTCTCGGCCTCTCCGAAGGCCAGATCGACGGGTGGAAAGCGGCCCTGCGCGGCTTGCAGAGCGCCGACGACTGGACCCTTCATCAGATCGGCACCTATGTCGCGATGGTGCGCGAGCGCATCGCGACCGAAGCAGTGCCGGTTGCCGCCGCGCTCGGCTGGGCGCTCCCTGCGCTGCGGCTGCCACGTGACAGTGGCTATTTCATGGGGCTCGGCGACAAGGACCGCGAACAGCCTCGTCGCTGGAAGAAGCTCTTCGAAAAGCTTGTTTCCGACC
>CAJYHD010000373.1 GCA_913773715.1 uncultured Sphingobium sp. | reverse complement strand
GCCTTCGGTCCTGGAGGCAAAGTGCCGCTGAAGCCTTTCACCGGCACGATCGGCGTGGCGCCGGCGCAAGAGGGGCTTCACTCCGTCGTTCCGCCCCGCCGCGTCGGTGGCAATATGGACATTCGCGACCTGACGGCCGGCGTGACGCTTTATCTGCCGATCGAATGCGAAGGAGCACTGTTCTCCGTCGGGGATACGCATGCGGCTCAAGGCGACGGCGAGGTCTGCGGTACAGCGATCGAAAGCCAGATGAATGTCGAGCTGACCCTTGATCTCATCAAGGGTGCCAACATGAAGACCCCGCGCTTCACCACAACCGAGCCTGTAACCCGCCATCTGGACGGTGCAGGCTACGAGGTAACGACCGGCATTGGCCCGGACCTGATGACCGGAGCACGTGAAGCACTTATGCGCATGATCGACCTGCTTGGTGCTGAACATGGTATGAACCCGGTCGACGCCTACATGCTCTGCTCCGTCTGCGGTGATCTCAGGATCAGCGAGATCGTCGATGCACCCAACTGGGTTGTTTCCTTCTACTTCCCGAGGATCGTCTTCTCGTGATTGATAACGCCCCAGTCGTAATCCCCGCTCTCTCTGTTCGAAATCTCTCTGTGGATGCCCGCACGCCGCGTGGGCTGAAAAGTGTACTGGACAATGTCGGCTTCGATCTAAAAGCCGGCGAAACATTGTGTCTTGCTGGCGAATCCGGCTCGGGGAAATCGGTAACGTCGCTGGCGATCATGGGGCTTCTGCCGAAAGCATCTTTGCGCGTTGCCTCCGGCGAAATCATGCTCGGTGAAACCAACCTCCTGGGGCTGCCGGAGCGGGCCATTCGGCGCATCCGTGGCGGTGATATCGCTATGATATTTCAGGAGCCCATGACGTCGCTGAACCCGGTCATGACCATTGGGGCACAATTAACAGAGGCGATCCGCGAGCATCGGCGCAACCTGACCGAAAGCCCCGATGCGGTGGCACGGCAAATGCTCGATGCGGTGCAAATGACGGAAGCAACCAAGCGGCTGAGCCAGTATCCTCACGAACTGTCCGGCGGCATGCGCCAGCGCGTCATGATCGCTATGGCCTTATCGTGTCAGCCCAAGGTCCTGATTGCAGATGAACCCACGACTGCACTCGACGTTACGGTGCAGGCACAGATCCTGACGCTTATGCGCGAATTGAGGGCCGAGTTTCAAACCTCCATCCTGATGATTACCCACGACATGGGCGTGGTTGCCGAAATGGCCGATCGGGTCGCTGTCATGCAGAACGGCCGTATTGTTGAACAGGACGACGTCGTTTCGATCTTCGAAGAACCAAAGGAGCGCTATACGCGGGAACTGCTGGCGGCCGTTCCGCATCTCGGCGCGCTTGCGGGAACGGATGGGCCACCGCGTGTCACTGCCACACCAAAAGCTGCGATCGAAGGTTTACCGTTGCTGGAAGTTGCCGACCTTAGCATCACCTACGCCGGGAAGAGCGGATGGCTCGGCCGCGGCATCACACCGCCGCCAACGGTCAGAAACGTCAACTTCACGCTTAAGGCAGGCGAAACGCTGGGCCTTGTTGGTGAAAGTGGTTCCGGCAAGTCTTCGACAGGCAAGGCCGTCCTGGGTCTGATACCATTCAGAGGCAGTGTGCGGATCGCCGGCCAAGAGGTGTTCCAGTCATCACCGAGGATCTTGCTCCCGATCCGCCGGGCCGCGCAGATGATCTTCCAAGACCCTTACGCATCGCTCGACCCACGCATGGATATCGGATCTGCGATTGCCGAACCGCTGGTCATCCACGGTATTGGTACCGCTGCCGAGCGCAAGGCGAAGGTTGCAGCACTCCTCACACGCGTAGGCCTGACCTCCGATGCCGCCGAACGTTATCCGCACGAGTTTTCCGGCGGCCAGCGTCAACGCATTTGTATCGCGAGAGCACTGGCGTTGGAGCCAAAGTTGATCGTGGCCGACGAAAGCGTGGCAGCGCTCGACGTATCTGTTCGCGGACGCGTGCTCGATCTGATGCTCGAACTGCAGGAGCAGATGGGCCTCGCTTACCTCTTCATCTCTCACGACATGGCCGTCATCGAGAAAATGGCTCATCACGTTGCGGTCATGCGCGGCGGCGAGATCGTGGAAATCGGGACGCGGCGTCAGATCTTCGAAAACCCGAAGGATAGATATACTCTGGAACTTATGGCAGCTGTTCCAATCCCCGACCCGCGCCGTTACCGAGCCGAAAACGGTAATTTGCGTCCAGATCCATCTTGAGCTGGCGATGCTCACTCCGGCACTATCCATATGCTTCGGTTGAACAAGGAGCTGAATTTCTGCCAGCTATGGGCATCGTTCGTGGGGTCGATTACCAAATGCGCGCTTGCCTCTGTGGCGGCGTCATATCAGCTGTACGCCAATTGCGGGCATCGTGATGCCATTAAGCAATTGATTTTGCCATGTGATTGAGCGTCGTAGAAAGAGCGAAGAATGACCGCATTCGCTGATATCCGTTCCATCCAGCGCGTCTGCAACAATCTGAACGTGGACACCGCATGGTCGCGTGCGCTGGTCAACACGGCTCGTCCGACAATCTGGCTCCGCCACGGTGATCCCGTGGACGACGACGCGCTCAAAGCGGGGGCAAGTAAAGTAGGAGGCGAGCCTGATCTCCCGCCGGGAATCGCTTGGCCGACGCGACCCGCACTGGCCGACCCCGACGGCATGGCAAAAAGCCTCCGCAAGACGATCGCAAACCGCGCCGGCGCCGACCGAATGGCACCGTGCATAGGTTTCGTCATCGAGCAGATGGCGTGTGAGACGCCCATGGCCTTTCTCGCGCAGGTCAATCTTTCGGTTATGGCGCATGAACCCGGCTTCGATCCTTCCCTACCGGATCGTGGTATGTTGTGGGTGGTTCAATGACCCCTTCGCCGAATGGTATCCTGCGCATTCGTCCAGCGGGGGGATTTCTCTTGTGTGGAGTGATGTCGGTGGATTGGAACGACGCACAACACCGCAGGTCGTGCGCGAGGCCTGGCAAAAGGGGGTGGGTGAATACGGCTCGCCGATGTCCGAGCCCTGGGAGGCCGACTTTAAGGCCGAGCCGCTTACTCCCGTCTCTGGCTGGTCGGCTCGCCTATATTGACCTTGCAGATTAGCGCTTCGCGATGAAGGAGGGCGGCGGTGATCAGCTTGGGGGATGGGAGGAGCCGATTCAACAAAGAATGCATTGCGAAGTGGACTTGATCTCTACAGGTAGAGCAGGCAGCGAACAGGCTCACGCCGAGGGTGTGCTCTCCGCCGGCGAGCGTTGGCGGCATGTGCTGACGATCAATGCCGAGACCTATCTCTGGCGGCTCATGCCGACTTGGGAGGACGGCGCAATGTTCATGTTCGTGGATGAAAGCGAACTCGAAGCTCGCCGCTTCGATAAAGCAGTGGGAACTTCTCAGTACACCTAAGAACGCCCAGTTTACTCAAAAGCGCACGTCGACCGTTATTTGTAGCTGTCTAAGGCTTTAGGTTCGCAAAGGAAGGAACCAGGTGTTGCCGCAGTCACTTGCCTGAATGCAAATGAAAAGGCGGCAGTGCTTGAAAAACCGGCGTCATTTGCCACGTCGG
>CAJYHD010000372.1 GCA_913773715.1 uncultured Sphingobium sp. | reverse complement strand
TGCGGATCAGCGTAGTGAACTGGCGCACGTCAGATGCCGATGTGCGGATGACGGTGCAGGCGGTCGGTCGTGTGTTGGCGCAGATGAACCCGGCGATTTAAGCGCGGCGGCTTTCCCAGAAGGATCGGATAACGGGAAGGGACAACCGTTCCCAAAATCTGTCTGAAACTCTGAAATGGGAAAGCGGAAGGGTAGTAATTGGCCGCTCGATCGTCACCCGGTATGGTCTGATGATGGTATTTCCACAGCCTGATCCTTCGACCAACCACACCCGCAAAGCCTTGCTCGCCTCATTGTCCGCTCACTGCGTCATCGATGCCCGTGGAGGGCTTGACGGCAATGTGCCCCCGATGGTGTCGGCGTTCGTGTCCCGCGAGCGCGAGTGCATCGCCAGCTTCCGCCCCACCACGGCGGGGTTGGTCGTCGTCATCGAGGGGAGCAAACAGGTGGCTTGGGGCGGCGAGCGCAGGACGTGCGCTGCCGGCGATACCCTGTTCCTACCTGCGGACGCGGTGCTGGATGTCGTCAACGATCCTGACCCTACCACCGGCATCTATCGTGCCCTGTATCTGCAATTCTCACGCCCCATGATGATCGAGGCGGCGAGGCGGTGGCCCGAGTTTGCGGCTCGCAAACCCGGTCACGGTATCGCGTCCGTGCCACTGGACGACGCCCTTGCATCCGCCCTTGTCCATGTCGCGGAAGGGCTGCACCGTTGCTCCATACGGATGAACGCTCACCGGCTCCTCGGCGTCGTCGGCCATCTGGCGGAGCGTGGCATCGTCCGCTTCGCGCCCAAATATGTCGAGCGATCCGTTGTGGAGGCGGTCTGCCTCCTGGTCCGGCATCGCCTCGACCAGCCGTGGTCGGCCGGAGCGGTCGCGACGGCGCTCGGCATGTCGGAAGCGACATTGCGGCGACGGTTGGCAGCGGAAGGCCGATCGCTGCGAACGGTGATGCTTGGCGAGCGCATGGAAGCGGCCCGTCTACTGCTGGACGAGCGAACAGCCGACGTGGCGCAGGCGATGGCGGCGACGGGCTATGTCTCTCGCTCGCATTTCAGCCGACATTACAAGACCGCGCACGGCGCGCTGCCTTCGCACACTCGTCACCGACGATCGGAACCGGCTCAAAAGTGAGCGTTGCGGGCGCTGGCATCATCGGTGCTGCGCTACCATGCCTCCATCTAACAGGAGGACGATGTGCGGTTCTGGGTCGGAGTGATGATTTGCCTCGCTGCGGTGGTCGCGCCGGTATCGGCCGCGACGATGGAGGGCCGGCTGACGGTCGCAATCGGCGGCCTTGCTTCCGACCGGCGGCTGCCCGCTCGTGCCGCGTTCTGCGCAGCGGACGGAGCTGACGCGCGGACATTCGACATCAGCCCGGCGGTACGATGGAACAAAGGTCCGAACGCGACCCGCTCCTACGTACTGGTGATGGTCGATCCCGACGTACCGGCGGACCTCACGCTGATCGAACGCCCTGGCGTCAATATCGCGGCCGACGCACCTCGGCAGACCATCTATCACTGGGTGCTGGCCGACATACCACCTGCAACCCGCTCGTTCGCAGAAGGCGCGGATGGGCGCGGCCTGGTCCCGCACGGAAAGCCGATCGGCAAAGGTCCGGCCGGCGTTCGCGGCGCGAACGGCTATACGGAGTTCCTTCGCGATATGCCCGCGATGGCAGGCATCTACGGCGGCTATGACGGACCGTGCCCGCCCAGGAACGACGATCGCACGCATCGCTATATCGTCACTGTCTACGCGCTCGACGTGCCGACGATCGGCCTTGCGGGAGCATTCGACGGGCGAGCGGTAGAGGCGGCCATGGCAGGCCACATTCTCGCGCGTGGCTCCGCTACCGCCTTGTATACCCGCCGGCCCGAATAGGGACCGAGAAGTGCCTGACTTCCTATGGATACCGGCGACGATCGCCGCGTCGATCTTCCAGGTCGGCCGCAATGCCCTGCAACGGGGCGTGATGACCTCATCGGGGCCGTGGGGCGCGACCCTCGTGCGCTTCCTGTTCGGCCTGCCATTCTCGCTGGCCTTCCTCGCCGTTGCGCTCCTGCTCACGCCTCACCCTGATCCCCAGTGGACGGGGGCGTTCTGGCTGTCGGCGGTCGTCGGGGCGACAAGCCAGATATTGGCGACCGCCGCCTTGTTGAGCGCGATGCATCGTTCGGGCTTCGCGGTCGGCACGACCCTCCAGCAAAGCTCGCTGCCGCTGGCGGCACTGCTCGGGCTGGTCATCTATGGGGACCAAATCAGCGGGATCGCCTGGCTGGGCGTGGCAATTACCACGACCGGGCTGGCGATGCTGAGCTGGCCGTCTCCCCGGCAAATACGCGCATCGCTTGCCGGAGCCACGTTCGGGCTCATCTCCGGTCTGTTCTTCGGCTTTTCGCTCAACGCGTTCCGCCACGCGGCACTTGCCCTTGATGATCGCCATCCTGTGTTCGCGGCGGTCGTCAGCGTCGCGGTGGTTCAAGCGATGCAAACGGCTGCGCTGATGCTGTTCCTGGCGTGGCGCGATCCGGAGACGATCCGCGAAGTGATGAGGCGTTGGCGGCCGTCGCTGGCAGCCGGGCTATGCGGTGCGTGCGCGTCGGTCGGCTGGTTCGTGGCGCTTGCTCTTTCTCCGGCAGCTCCCGTTCGCGCGCTTGGCATCATTGAAGCTCCAATCGCGGCCGTTGCCGGCCATAGGTTCTTCCGGGAGGCTTTGAGCGTCCGTCAAATTACCGCCGGCAGCGCGATCATCATCGGCGTACTGCTAACCACTCTATTCTGATAGAGCGCCTTCCCGATTGGGAACGGCCAGCGAGACGACCGGGGTATTCCCAGTGGGATGGTGAAATGGGAAGGCGGGCAATTCTGATCCTCTCCCGTTGTACGCCAAGCGTACAACGGGAGAGGATATGTCGTTAGGACTGATGCAGAACTACGTCGAATCCTTCCTCGGGCGCTGGCGGGACGAAATGCTTAGTGAATAAGGCGAAGTCGTCATCGCTCACGGTAAATTCGTG
>CAJYHD010000371.1 GCA_913773715.1 uncultured Sphingobium sp. | reverse complement strand
GCTCGGTGACGGCGGGCCCGAGCGGAGCGGCATGCGGATCGTCCGGCGTGTGCCGATGCGACGAGAAATGCCGATAGCTGCGGTTGAAGTATGGGGGGATGACCTCCGCCAGCACCGTAGCGCCGCGCGCTTCGATGTGCCGCGCAGCGCCATACATTACGAACGGCGCGGCGACGAGGCTCGGCAACTGACCCGGCTCGGCCCGCATGTAGCTCGGCTCGAACGCCACCATCTCGCCAGTTGCCGCAATGCCGAGATCGAGAGCTGCCAGCGGACGTCCCTCGGCATCAAGGCCCGAACGACCTGAGAGGACGACCTTGCCACCTCCCTTGACGAAGGCGCTGACCCGCTCCGCCATCGCCGCATCGAGGCCGATGACGTCGGGCAGGATCAGGAGCCGATAATCCTCCAGCCGCGCCGAGCTGTCGATGACGTCGAAGGGCAGCTTCAACTCCTGCAGCACCTGTGCCGCACCGTCGTCGGCCGGATGGTTGCGATCACCCTCGGGATTGAAGTGCTCCGCCGAAAGGATGGCGATATCGGAGACCTGCCGCGCACCCTCTAGAAACGGTTCCAGCTTTTCGATCCGCGCATAGGCCGGCGCGATCGAGGCATAGGTGTCCTTGTTGATCGCTCCGCTTGGATGCAACTGGTCGCCGACGAGGCATTTGGCACTCAGCGCCACCATCTGCGCGCACTCGTATTCGAGCGCATTGGGGTGCTTGAAGCCGCCGAACTCGCCCCAGGATGTATGAAACTTGCCGGTCTGCCCAAGGAAGTCGAAGCCAAGCGTTGCCGCATAGCGCGCGCTGGCCGGGAAATGGTCATAACCCCAACCGCCCGTCGGCAGGCTTTCGAGTTCGAGATGGCTATAGGGCGCAAACCGCTCCGGCCCCTGCTTATGGATGTGCCCGCAATTGTAGAAGATGCGCAGATCCGGAAATTCGGGGCGCAACGCCGCCGTCATCTCCGAGCGGAAGCGTTCGTTGACCCACTCGTCCTTCTTGAGCCGATCGGCCGGGTTCTCGGGATCGAGGCCCTGCTCTTCCATGCTCGCAAGACACTCGGCACAGACGCAATCAGGCGTCAGGACGATGTCGAAGAACAGTCCTTGTGTTTCATAGTTGCGAGCGACTTCGCGCGCCTGTTCCAGCAGCTCGTCGCGATAGGCCTTGTGATTGAGGCAGAGCGTGTGCCAGCCGGCGGTCAGCTGATCGGGATCGAAGCGATTGTCGCTGGCGCTGCGCACGCGCCATTCCGGATGCAGGCGCGCATTGCGCTCATCCCACTGCACCGAAATATAGATCGGGCACTCGATATCTGCAGCCGACAATGCTTTGACCATGTCGCCCATCAGATCGGGCCGAACCAGATGCGGATGCGGTGCGCCAACCTTGGTGGGGTAGTACGACCAACCATGGTGGCACTTGGCAAAGATGGTCACCGAGTCGACATGGGCTGCCTTGAAGGCAGAAACGAACTCCTCCGGATCGAACAGTTCTCCGATGCCCGGGATGTGCTCAGACGTATGGAAATCCAAGTGAATCTGGCGATAGCGCAGGGGGCGATTGGTCTTGGCGCGCATGGGACACTCCTCCACGATCGGGGCCATTGCGGCTCTCTCGATCAACTAAGTTGAAACGTTATCAACTTTGGGACGAAGCGCAAGCGAGAATGCAAAAAGGGCGACGTCGCCGTCGCCCTGTTACGTAATGCGTCGTGTGTCTTAGACCGCGCCGGGAGCGCCCACCGGACAGGCGGCCATCGGATCGAGCGGCTGCGTCATCGGGTTGTTGCGATTGAATACATAGCGTCGTTCGCACACATCCCAGCTGGGAGGCTGGCTGGTACGATCGAAAAGATCGGTACCTTCCTTGAGGTTAGCCCAGAAGGTCGAGTTGGGGCTGGCAGCGTGGGCGGCCATGTTCGCATCGGTCATGCGGAAAGGCAGCAGCTGCAGCTGAATGGAGCGCGTGCCGCCGGCAAAGGTCTCGCGCGCCAGGGCATAGATCTCCTTGATCTGCTCGTCGGTCATGGCAAAGCACCCGACCGATTTGCAGTCGCCGTGGATCATCAGGTTGCTGCCGGTGCGGCCCCAGGCGCGGTCGAACTTGTTGGGAAACCCAACATTGAACGACAGCCAATACGCCGATTTCGGGTTCATCTGACCCGGCGTCAGGTCATAAAAGCCCTCGGGCGACTGGTAATCGCCTTCCTGGATTTTCGGGCCAAGCCCGCCGGACCATTTGCAGATCGGGTAGGTCTTGAAGAGCGCGAACGAGCCGGCATTGGTGCGCTTCCACACCTCGAGCTCGGAGCTTTCCTTGTAGACGCGGATGAGCATCGGCTGCTGCGGCGACGAGCCGATGGCGGCCAGGCGCTGCACGGCCTCGGGCTTGAGCGGGACATTATGGCGATTGTCGCCGACGAACTGGCTGCACCCAGCCAAGGCAATGGTCGCAAGAGTGAGCGCCAAAGCGCGGAAAAGCATACGAAACATGGGCGATCTGTTCAGTTTTCGGCAACCATAGGCCCGGACGGTTACCGGAACCTTGCCCATGTCGCACTTGTGATCGAAGCCTGGATGCCGCTGGGCATGGAGCTACCTTTGCAAAGACTTGCCCGCCTGTCGTGAGGCAGCGACAATAACGCTGGTGAAAGCGCGACAACGTTGCTTTACAAGCACAGGTGACGCAACGGCTGATCCCGTATGCACTAGGATGCTCACAGCATGAATTTGGATACCAAGCCCGCCTTGCCCCGCCGCCCGCTTCTTGGTTTCTCCGGGCCCGGCGACGGGCCGCTGATCCCGCCTCTTTCGGCCGCGCGCTGGATCATC
>CAJYHD010000370.1 GCA_913773715.1 uncultured Sphingobium sp. | reverse complement strand
GTGGAAGAGGGGGGCGTCGCCGATGATGTGTCCTTGCAGGTCCTCGTCCAGTGCCGCCCCGAGCTGATCACTCGCACCTTCGAAAGCCTGGAGGGCGCGCGCCAGCCCATCGTCCATTTCTATAACTCCACCAGCGAATTGCAGCGCCGCGTCGTGTTCGGCAAGGATCGCGCCGGCATTCGTCAGATCGCGGTGGATGCGGCCAAGATGATCACCGATATGGCGGCCAAGGCCGGCGGCGGCTTCCGCTTCGAATATTCGCCGGAAAGCTTCACCGGCACCGAACTCGATTTCGCGCTGGAAATCTGCAACGCCGTCGCCGAAGTGGTGCAGCCGACGCCTGAGAACCGGCTGATCCTGAATCTGCCGGCGACGGTCGAGATGTCCACGCCCAACATCCATGCCGACCAGATCGAATGGATGAGCCGCAATCTGGACAATCGCGACCGCATCCTCCTGTCGCTGCATCCTCATAACGACCGGGGCACGGCGATCGCCGCGACCGAACTCGGCCTCCTGGCAGGGGCGGACCGTGTCGAGGGCACGCTGTTCGGCAATGGCGAGCGCACGGGCAATGTGGATCTGGTGACCTTGGCGTTGAACATGTTCACGCAAGGCGTCGATCCCGAGCTGGATGTCTCCGACATCAACCGGATCAAGGACGTCTACGAATATTGCAACCAACTCGCGATCCCCGAGCGCCATCCCTATGTGGGCGAACTCGTCTACACCGCCTTCTCGGGCTCGCATCAGGACGCGATCAACAAGGGCATGAAGGCGCATAAGGTCGCCAACACGCCGGTTTGGGAAGTGCCGTATCTGCCGATCGACCCCCAGGATGTGGGCCGCTCCTATGAGGCGATCATCCGCATCAACTCGCAATCCGGCAAGGGCGGCATCGCCTATGTCCTGCAGGCCGATTACGGCTTGAACCTGCCGCGCAATCTGCAGATCGAGTTCCGCGAGGATATTCAGCGGATCACCGACGAGGAAGGCAAGGAACTGCCGGTCAAGCGCATCTATGACCGTTTCATCGAGCGCTATGTCGAGCAGCCGGGCGCGCGCCTGCGCTATGTCGAGCATTTCACCAAGGTGGAAGGCGATCGCAACAGCCGTCTGGTGGAGGCGACGATCATCGACAACGGGCAGGAGACGACGATCACGGGGCGTGGCACGGGCGCCATCGACGGGTTCATCAACGCACTGAACCGGCATTTGGGCTTGTCGCTGAGCGTCGCCGATTATTCCGAACATTCGCTCCAGCGAGGCTCGAATGCCAGCGCGATCGCCTATATGGAGGTCGAGCACGGAAACGGGCGCGTGTTCGGCGCGGGCATCGATCAGAATGCGACGACCGCATCGCTGAAGGCGATCGTCTCGGCGGCCAACCGAGCTCTGGAAGGCTGAGGGCGCGAACGCGCATCGGCACTCGGCTTCCGCTCGCGGTCAGGCTTCGCGAAAGCCTGCTCGATTAAGCACATGAGGTGGGCGGTGGCGAATCATGACGATCCGCCCACGCGACCAGTCGAGGGGGCAAGATGGCCGAGGCCAAGTCCGCTGTGGCGGCGACGAACGGGACGAAGAGATTGGCGGACGCCGTGCGTGCCGCCAAGATCGCCGCCGCTCAGCGCACCGACATCGTGGTGGACATTCGCGAGGCCGACCGCGCTCGACTGGAAATGTTTGCCGATGAACTGCAGCCGATCATGGATGCGGTTCCGCTGGATGACGATCTCTTCGATTTCACCTTGTCCAACGGCACCCACCCGCGCTTCTGGATCGACGCGACGGCCCATGTGGTGATGGGCCGGGACCGTCGGACCTATCGCTTCGTTCGCGAAACCCGCCTGGGCCGCGTGACACTGGTCGAATCGCCCGAGCTTCGCTTCGTGGTGGACCGCGTGACCGACTATATCGCCGAGCGAATCGTGGAGCGGGACAAGGCCTTGGCCGTGTTCGACGGGCTGGGGTCGCGATTGTCGGCGCCGGAGCGCCCGGTGCAGACGCTGACCGCGCCGATCACCCCCGCCCACGATGCTCCATTGCGCTTACCGCAACGCCCCCGCTCCACCGATTTCGTGATCGCCCTGTCGTGGATGATGATCGGCATCGTGGTCGGCATCGGCGTTCTCCTGGCGATCATCGCGGCGCGCGGAACCCATTTGTTCTGAAGCACCGCCCGCGCCAAGCGGTGGCCCCGTACGGCCGCTTCCTCTTCTCATGTCATGCTTCGAGAGCCGTCCCCCATCAGCGTAGGGCCGTTTTCATTTCCGGATGCGGGCTGCAAAAAGGGCGATGCCGCCGACCGCCAAGCCCCAGAAGGGCGCGCTGATGCCCAAGAACGCCGTGCCGGATGCGGTCGTCACGAAACACAGGATCGCCGCTTCCCGGTCCTGTGCCTGCGCGATCGTGCCGCTCAGGGCGTTGGTGAAGGCGCCGATCAAAGCCAGCCCGGCCATGGCCTGCACCAGAACCGGCGCCTGGCCTGCGAAAACCGTCACCCAGCCCGCTGCCAAACCGAAGGCGATATAGGCGAGCCCCGATACCACACCCGCCCACCAGCGGCGCGCGCGATCCGGACCCGCTTCGTCGCCCGCGCAGATGGCGGCCGTGATCGCCGCCAGATTGACCGCATGGCCGCCGAAGGGCGCGCAAGCCAAACTGAACAGACCCGTGATGGTGAACAAGGGGCCGGGATCGGGCGAGAAACCACTCACCTTCAGGACCGCAAGGCCCGGGATGTTCTGCGAGGCCATGGTGATCAGGAAGAGCGGCAGGCCGATGCCGATCATCGTCGCCAGAGACCAGTCCGGCGCGACGAAGACCGGTGCGGGGATGATCGACACCTGCTCCATCGGCGCGG
>CAJYHD010000369.1 GCA_913773715.1 uncultured Sphingobium sp. | reverse complement strand
GTCGGCCTGACCGCCAGCGCGGGATATGATCGCGAGGATGCAAGCCAGCTTGACCAGCGGTTCGAGGATGCGTGGGGCCGGCTCGATGCGACGCTGCCGGTGTCGCGGACCGTCGCGCTGATCGGCGGCGTCGGCTATGAGGATATCAAGATCAGCCAGCGCTCGCCACTGCTCGATGGCAACGGCGTGCCGGTGATCCGGGGCGGGCGCTACGTCACCGACGAAAGTTCGCCGCGCGCCTTGCTCTATGACTTTGACGGCATCATCTGGGACGCGGGCGTCCTGTGGCGGCCGAGCCGTCACACCTCGCTCACGGCGCGGGTGGGGCAGCGTTATGGCGGCTGGACCTATCAGGGCAGCTTCACCTGGGAAGGGCGCGACAGCAATTTCGCGGTCGTCGTGTTCGACGGCATCGACAGCTTCGGCCGCGTCGTGACGGGCGATGTCGCCAGCCTTTCGGGCAGCAACTTCAACGTCGTGCGCAATCCCTTTACCGGCGGCCTCACTGGCTGCGCCTTCTCGGCGACCGGCGGCGGCCAGTGCTTCAACGATGCGCTGACGGGCATCACCGGCGCCAACTTCCGCTATCGCGGCGTCGCGGCGCAATATGCGTTGCAGCGCGGCCCGTGGGGCTGGGGTTTCGGCGCAGGCTATTCGCAGCGCAAGTTCGTGACGCCGGAAGGCGACGTCATCCTGGTGCGCGGATCGAAGGACCAGAACTGGTATGCGATGACCTCGCTCAACCGCCAGTTGAGCGCGCAGTCCACATGGGAAGTCGCCGCCTATTTCAACTATTTCGATGCCAGCGTAGATCGGCTGGACGTCGCCAATTATGGCGCGTTCACCAGCTATTATCGCAACATCGGTCGCCACCTGTCCGCCTCCGCTTCGGTGGGCGTGGACGCATCCAAGGCGGACGACCTCGACAGCATCATCAACGCCATGGGCCAGATCGGCCTTCGCTACAGCTTCTGACGGGCCGGTTGGAGAGACGAGACATGTACGATCAATTTTATGGATTGCAGGGCCGCCCCTTTCAGCTGACGCCCGATCCCGACTATTATTTCGAGAGCGCGACGCACCGCAAGGCGCTGTCCTACCTCGGCTACGGTCTGGCGCAGGGTGAAGGCTTCATCGTCATCACCGGTGACATCGGCGCGGGCAAGACGACTTTGGTCGGTCACTTGATGCAGACGATCGACCCGGTTCGCCTGACCGCCGTCAAGATCGTATCGACGCAGGTCGAGGGCGACGACATGCTGCGCCTTGCCGCGCAGCATTTCGGCTTGTCGACCGAAGGCATGACCAAAGCGGACACGCTGCGCCATATCGAGGCGTTCCTTCACGCTCAAGCGCGCGCCGGTCGCCGCACGCTGCTCATCGTGGACGAGGCGCAGAACCTGCCCGTCTCCGCGATCGAGGAACTGCGCATGCTGTCCAACTTCCAGTTGGGCGGCCAGTCGCTGCTTCAGATATTCCTGCTCGGCCAGCCCGAGTTTCGCGACCTCATCAAATCTCCGCAACTGGAGCAGCTTCGTCAGCGCGTGATCGCGACCCATCATCTCGAACCGATGATGCCGCAGGAAGTCGAACCCTACATCATCCACCGCCTGACGGTGGGCGGCTGGGTCGGCAACCCGACCTTTACGCCCGAAGCTTTCGACGCGCTCTATGCCGCGACCGGCGGCGTGCCCCGTCGCCTCAATGCGCTGGTGAGCCGGGTGCTGTTGCTCGGCGCGCTGGAAGAATTGCGCGAGATCGACGCCGATACCGTCCAGTTCACTGTCAACGACATGGGTCTCGACAGCGACTATGAACCCGAAGCCGCCGCCTTCTCACCGCTGGACGTGGTGGAGGATGTCGAACCGGAAGCTGCATTCACCGAGCCTTTTGTCGAGGAGCCGCAGGTGGAAGAGATCGAGCCCGTCGCCGTCGCTTTCGCGCCGCGCTTTGCCGAACAGGAAGCGGTCGAGGTCGCCGAAGTGGAGGAGGTTCACCCTGCCTTCGAACAGCCCGCGTCGCCCGTTGCGGTCGATGACCTTCGCGCCGATATGACGGCGGAGATCGAAGCGCTTCGTGCCGAGATTGCCTCGCTACGCGCCATGCAGGCACATGCGCCCTTCGCGCCGGCCGTCGCCCCCGTGCCGCAGGTCGATCCCGAAGCGCTCAAGGACTGCTTCGCGCTCGTCGAAGAGCGACTTACCGCACTAGAATTCCGCGCCGAGGAGCAGGATACGGCGCTGCGCCGCGTGCTTACCCTCCTCGTCGACTGGGTCGAGCGCGAAGAACGCATGGCCGCTGCCTGAGCGCCGCTTGCCCTGACCGTGATTGAACGCCAAGTTCGGAACCTGTGATGCGCAATGCCTTGTCCGTCGATGTCGAAGACTGGTTTCAGGTCGGCGCGTTCGAGCGCACGATCAGCCGCGCCGACTGGGACGGGCTGACCCATCGCGTCGAACATAATACCGACGCGGTGCTGGACCTGTTCGCGCAGGCAGGCGTCACCGGTACCTTCTTCACATTGGGCTGGGTGGCGGAGCGCTACCCGGCACTGATGCGCCGTATCGCCGACGCGGGCCATGAAGTCGCGAGCCACGGCTATGACCATGCCCGCGTCTTCACCTTCACGCCTGACCAGTTCCGCGCCGATTTGCGGAAGGCGCGCGCCATTCTGGAGGACGCTAGCGGGCAGGCGGTGACCGGCTACCGCGCACCCAGCTTCTCCATCGACCCGCGCACCCCATGGGCGCACAGCGTGCTGGCCGAGGAGGGGTACGCCTATTCCTCCAGCGTCGCGCCGATCCGCCACGATCATTATGGTTGGCCCGATTCGCCGCGCTTCGCCTGGAAACCGCTCAAGGATTCGCCACTCATCGAACTGCCGGTGACGACGGCCAAGTGGCATGGGCGTACGCTGGCGGCGGGCGGCGGCGGCTTCTTTCGCTTGCTGCCCTACGGCTTTTCGCGTTGGGCGATCCGGCAGGTAAATAGTGACGCTGAAAGGCCCGCGATC
>CAJYHD010000368.1 GCA_913773715.1 uncultured Sphingobium sp. | reverse complement strand
AAGGCAAGAACCAGATCCTCCAGCGACAGCCAGCGCGCATCGGAATCCGATGGCAGGCCCAGCGTCTCGATCACCTCGTCCGGGTAAAGCACCTCCACCAGATCGGCGACGAACCTGCGATCGAGCTTTCCCGTCTCCAGAGACAGGTCGGCGGAGATCTGCAAGAGCGACGGAACGTCCGACCGCTTTTCCGCGATGGCAAGGATCGACAAGTCGCGCGAGAGCGCGCTGATCATCCGCCGGCGCAGGCCATTGCCCGTGACACGATGCACGCCGGCACCCGAGAAGGTCATCAGACGCCTGCGCGTCTCAGCTTCGAGGGCATCGAAGTGGTCGTCGTTGTACATGTGATCGGATTCCGTGGCTGCGAACGGGCCGCCAGGCACAAGCCGGGTTTTCTCAAGGAGCCGCAGCACCTCACGCTCGAAGCCTGCAAGCGGCGCATGGAGGGTAACGACCGATGTCACACGGGTCAGCGTACAAACGATCTCCCGAAGCGACCGTCCGCTGCCACGCACCGCACGCGCCAGAACCAGGGTCGCAACGATGTGACTGACCATTGGCGGAGCGGCGGCTCGATCCACAAGACCGATGGCATAGGCACGCTGATCGATACCGTTGCCCAGCACAGCATTCTCTCCGATTGCGCCGTGACGCACCCGGGGGATGTTCACGAGTTGCGCGGCGAACGACGGATGCTTGACCTCGGCGATCATGGCACCATCACCTCCAGAGCCAGGCTCCGGATTGCCGCTCTCCCTCGGTGGGACAAGCCAGTCGCCAAAGTTCTTTCGGAACCAGGTGTCGTCACGGATCGTATCGCCGATCAGTCGTGTCGTGTCGAACGCAGGGGAATAGCGGAGGAGAAGATGACCGCCGACATCAACGATCCTGCTTTCCAGCAGACCGTTGCGCAGTGCGGTCCGGCGTGCCTCCCGCCGGGCGAGATGCTGGAGCCGGCGAACGAACAGACGAGTGAGCTTATCCATCGGTACGCCCTCCCGTCTCCGCGGCAATAATTTCCGTGTGGGCGTCTTGCACCGGTTCGCGCCGACGCGTCCGACCACGCCTCCACCCACTAATGGCACCGGGCTGCGGCAACTGCGTCAACACACGCTCGCGCGGCGAACGGCGTGGCGGAGAAGAGCCGCCCGGAGGAGTGACCGAAGCCCAACCAGTCGGCTCGTTCCAAGACTGATCGATATCGCGATTGCGGTTCTGCAGCCAGTCGAGCAACAGGCGGCAGGCGGCATTGCCGCTGCCGGCAGTCGCACGCAGACGGAGCATCAGCGGTTCCGGAACAAGGCCGTTCAACGAACGACCATGTCTGACGGAGGCAAGCGTCAGCCCAATCAAAACAGCAGGGTCGTCGCGATTGCTTGAACCGTGATCAAGGTCATCGGATTGGACGGGAGTGATATTCACGAGCCTGCCGTGAAGGCAGGCGAACGCGATGGTATCGGTCGTGACCGCTTCGCAACGGAAGCCGGCCAAAGACGGACTATGGGTGTCGATGGACATGACTGTCTCCTCACCGGAGTGCATTGCAACCGGCATTTATGGAATGGAAAGGACCGGAGAAGCCGGACACGCGCTTCAGGCGCGGCCGCGATCACTGCTGTTGGGCTCGCGGCTCGTCAGTGCCTGCGCGGACGGCGGGCGAAGCCAACCCGGATACGGACCGGTTCCGGCTCTTCGTCCGGATCATCATCGAAGCGGCCGAGATTGTAACGACCGTCGTCATCTTCATCCGTAGCCAGGGCCCGCTCTTCTTCGTAAGTGCGGGCCGGACCGTTCGGCGCGATCAGCGGCCTGCCCAATACGGTCGAGGTAGCGGCCGCGTCCGACACGGCAACCGCCACGACACCGAGAGCCTTACGGGCTTCCGCTTCGAGAAGCTGCTGCACGCGGCGACCGAAGCGCAGGCGCAGTTCGGCCATGCAGGCCGCAACTCCGTCGATCTCCAGCAGGTCGTCGATCTCCGACAAGGCCCAGATGCCGGTGGCATGGTCGCTCGGGCGGCTGGCGCCATCAACGATCGCAACTTCGACAGTGTCGACCATCAGGCGCTTCTGGTTTTTGTAGAGCCAGTCCGGCAAAACCATCGCTGAGGCCATCATTTTCAGCTTCAATTCTTCCAAACGGCTGGTGTCGCCATACGACGCCAGCGACCGCTTCAGGTCGAGGATGTAGGCGGTATGCCGGGCGCGATTCACGAGGATAAGGTCGGGCGTATAGCTGCCCTTCGCCGGTGCCTCGCAATCGAGCTTCACACCATCGAGACTCTGCCAGTCGTTTCCGGACACGGCTTCGAGCGCCGCCTTGACCAGCGGCAACTTCAGCGACTGGGTCAGCACGGTGATGTTTGGATTGGCTTTCGCCAGACGCTCGACCGCCTGCTCCAAGAGCTTGCCCTCGCGGAAGGACACAGCGCGAACGAGCGAAGCGATATGAATGTAGTGCCCGAGGATGTCGTCTTCGACCGGTTCACCGTCGGCAATCGCCGCGATGGCGCGATCGATCAGCAGATCGAGATCGGCCTCGACTTCGGCGAAGCGAACGATATGCGGATGGCGGCGCAGGACCGCTGGCTCGCCGATGCTGTAGGCACCGATGCCGAAGGAGCCGTGGGAGAACATCGATGCCGCGGCGACAGTCGAACGAAGAACTTCCCCGGCAGGGGTAGAGAGAGTATGGGTGGTCATAGCCCGATTCCTTTTTAGCGAAGGCTGAGGGTCAGGCCCTTGTCGATGTTGGTAGCATCGGCTTGGGCCGTTATGCGTCCGGTCTTCCGAACGGCCCCAACCTGGCAGGACCGGGAGCCGGGCTCAAGGACCCGGAAGCACAAAAAAAGAACAAAGCCGGTACATAGTTAACGGCGGGCTCACGAAGTCCAGGCCGATGAACGCGCCCCCTGATCGCAACGCTCGACCTCAGCGTTTCCGCTCGCCATCATCAGGCAAAAGGAAAAGGGCCGACATGCGGCCCCTTCGAGTTCGGAGGGAAGGCCCGAGATTGCGGCCTTCATGCAATTGCCTCTTACGGCGTAACGGCCGGTACGAGTTCAGCCTCGGCGACGCTGTCATCGGCAAGCGCCGGCACCTTGGCAAACTGCTTGCGGTTTCGCGGCGCCTCACGGCTGACCGTCATGAAGCCGCCGGTTGCCTCCGCGAGCGCAGCACCAAACCGGTCGATCGCCTCATCCGGGACATCGGCATCATCAGAGACCTCGTCCAACATTGCCGGCTCGGCATCGTGACGATCGCCGACGCTGACCGCTTCTGCCGGAACCGCCGGTTCGGAAGCTACAGCAGTTGGTGCAGCAAGCGGCCATTCCGGCTTCCGGCCTTTGGACACCGCCCAGCCGAGCACCGGAAGCACATGCAGCGCAAGCCAGTCACGCATGTCTTTCGACTTCGGCCAGCCATCGACGCCACCCAATGTGTAGAGCGTGCCGTTGACCTCGGCCCATCCGGTTTTTTTGGGGAATTTCGTTGGCTTGGTGTTGCGGCCCCAGTCGAGTTCTGGTTCGAGGAACAAGGCCAAGCTTTCGAGCTCCTGACGCGCGACGCGGGCAATGTCCTGGATTTCCTTCGCCAGCGCCTCCTTGATCAC
>CAJYHD010000367.1 GCA_913773715.1 uncultured Sphingobium sp. | reverse complement strand
GACAGCTCAGCAATATTGCGGTCGATGGCATCCAGCGCCGATTGCGATCGCACGGTGGTTGTTGGGGCCATACGTTCCGCATCAGCGTACAGGTCGTTCTTGATCTGCCGCGTGCGGTCTATCATGCGGGCACCCGCATTCTGGATTGTCAGTCCCATGCTTTCGGGCGTCTGTGCGGTACCGCCTCCAACGCGCGTTACGGCACCCTCCAGCGCTTCGTTGCCTGACCGCAAAGCGTCCTGCACCGGGCCTGCGCCGCCGGGCGATGCTTCGAGGAAGGCCAACGCGTTACGGGCGCCGGGCCGCAGATCGGCGGCGGTCATGGGTATGTCCTGGCGCGCACCAGCTTCAGCCAATGCATGGGCTTCCGTGCGTGCCGAAGACGAACCAGGGCGGATACGAGCCAGCGCGTCGCCAACGTAAGGGGCGGCTTTCCCGAACGCATAGCCCCCGACGGCACCGAGTCCAGCACCTGCCAATGCACTCGGTGTCCGCTCAAGGATACCGCCCTCTCCCGACCCAAAGCCATATGCGCCGCCGCTCAGCGCACCCACACGGGCAAGGGCAGAAGGCGTGCGAGCGCCGGCACCAAACGGAATGGCCAGGCCTCCGAGCAACTGGCCGCCGATGCGAGCCGTGGAATGGTTCTGCTCGTCACCCGCCATGATCGCGCGATTACGGTCGATGTTGCGGCCCAGTCGGTCGAGAAAACTGCCGTCGCCCCCGCTGCCTGTGAGGGTGTCCGCGACGCCGCCAAGTTCGTCGAGGCCACCAAACGTCGCGGCGTCACCGACGCCTCGCGAAAAGGACCCGAACGCACCGTCACCGGCATCTATCTTTTTCGGTCCGCTCGCACCTTCGACGTCGACAACGATCCCGGGTTCTTCACCGAACCGTGCCTTGTACGCCGCCCGATACCCGTCGCTATGTCGATCGCCACCGAACGCCGCCGCGAGTTGGTCTTCCGCCATGCCGTGTTCGTAGGACGCCTGATCGGGATAGGTGTTGAACGTGCCATCCGGCATCTGGACGGCAATTGATCCGTCGTCGCGGCGCTGAGGCTTCCCAGGCTTCCGGTCGCGCAGACCCAAGGCGTAATCCGTCACGCTGTCTGCGCTAAGGCCTTCGAATGTCTTGCCCTGACGATCAAGCGCGGTCGCGGCCGGGCCGGCGCTGACCTTCAGGCCCTCGATCGCGCGTTGCCGCTGCGCCCGCTTCTGTTCGATCACCTCGGGGCCATCGCCCGGCATCGGGAAGAAAGTGCGATACTGGTTGCTGAATTCGCTTGGGGGGACCGCCGCACCCGACTCATAGCGCAGTGTCGCTGCAATGAAGTCCCGCTGCGCCGCGTCCGCCTTCTGCCGATCAGCGTCGTTAAACCAGGTATTCTCGAGATCCGGGAACGAGTCATGCAGCCACTGGCGCGCCATTCCGCGCGGGGCCACGCCCTCGCCATTATTGGTCGCCTGATAATCGGCATCAGCTCCGCTCGCCCGGTGGTAGAACGTCCCCGCCTTGCCCTGCTCGACGGTCGGCTGCTTGGACGCGGGCGCAAGTCCACGGTTGCGATAGGTGTCGAGTTCGGTCTGATGCTCAGGTTTGATCCGACCGGCCGCCTCGAGCTCCATCAGCTTGACGATGCGGGGATTGGTGACGGGCTGCTGCTGCGGCATACTCAATAATCCAGATCGGAGGTGTCGGTGCGGACGCCGGCAAGCGCGGCACGGTCCAAGGCGCGTTCGTTGAAGCGGGTCTGTGCGCGCCGGTCAGAGCGGGCGCGGTAATATTCCTGCCGACCTTCCGACCGGGCGGCACGAGCATTGTCGACGCGATCGTCTTCGCGCTGCCAATCGAACCGCTTTTCGGCAAGCTGCTGGGAAAGGGCGTCCTTGACGCCCAGTGACTGGGTGATCGCGCCAGCCAGCCCCTCGTCGGATGGGTCGAAATTGTCGATCTCGTCCTGCGTGAAGCCTGCTTGGGTGAGCGCTGCACGGTGCTGGTCGATGATGTCCCGTCGCTTGGCATATGGAACCTGGCGAGCAGCAAACGCGGCGGCGGCAAGGGTGTCAGCCTCAAAGCGGAGTTGCTTGCGCTGGGCTTCCTGCATCGATCCGATCTGTGTCGACAGGCTTCCTGCCAGATCGGGATCCAGGGCATACACGTCAGCGATCGTCTTGTGCTTGACCGGCGCGGTCACAGTTACCTCACCGCTGGGGGCCACGTTGCCCGGTGTGGCAAGTGCGTTCACGTGACGCCCGGCATCGCCAAGACCGACGCCCGCGAGGACGTCGGGGATCATACCACGCGCAGCATTCTGACGGCGGATCGTGTCCTGCTTGTTTTGGAACGTCAGGCGATCTTGCCCCGCCTTCTCCATCGTAGCGGCCCTGGCCGGGTCAACTTCATACAGAGCGTTGAGTGCGTCGCGGTTGTACGGATCACGAGCGAGCGCGTTGGAGGCAGCGGAAGCCCGCCCCTGCTGATACCCCTGCAAAGCAGCACTGCCCATGTCTGTCGGGCGCCCAAGCAGGCTCCAGTCGATCTGGACCATCAGTGCGCCTCGTCGTTGGCGATGCGATCGGCGGCGGCAATGACATCGGGAAGGATGCCTTCGCCCTCCAATACGCCCGACCATTCCGTGATCTGACGGTCAGCAGTTTGCGAGCCTGCTGCTGCAAGCGCCCGAAGGTGCGCAAATGCACGTGCGTAGAAGTTTACCGCCGACTCATCGAGTCCGGAGGCAAGCGCATGTTCAGCTAGAGAATGCAGCGCAGCAATGGCCCTAGTCGTACGCGACAAATCCGATCGTTGCGGGCAATCGGCAGCCATTCCGGCAGACATCGCATCGACTAAGCCCGCGAGCTTTGCCCCGGCTGGACGCCATGATGTCGAATGCGTGTTTAGTGCCAGAAACTGATCGACTTGGCGCTGGCTGCTGAAGAAGGCCTTGCCGTCAATTTGAAGAGGAGCGGGGCACCCAAGCGTTGCGTGATCGGTCATCGGCATCATCCAATGTGTGATGGAGGCCATCAGGCCCGATTGATGCTTTCGACTATGGCGCTAGGTCGCCCATGAAATAGTGGGCGTCAGCCTTTTCACCCACTATTCCGCAGCGAGGCGGCACCCGTAACCCTGGCGGATGCCGAAGCTGAGGAAACGCGCCGTCCCCCGCTATCGCGAGCTGGTGGATTACTGTCAGACGACATTCGATGAGACCGGCACCATGCCGAGCTATTCGACAATAGCCGAGGCATTGCGCTTCCACGATCGAAGCACCGTTCGTCGGACCGTCATGCGCGCTGAAGCCCATGGGTTGTTGCACCGCGCGGGAGAATGGCGGGGCGGGAGAGGCCAGCGCGTTGGACAAAGACTTCGTCTAGGCAGCCGGGATAATGTGACGCTTAGTCTTTCATAAAGGACCGGTGCGACAAGACGTTGCAATGACACCTAGAAGATCAGGCGGCGGCGCCGGCTGCGGGACCGTAATCGTAATCTGCATGGCGCTGGCTTATTGCAGCCATCGGTCATTCCAAACTGACGACACGCCGGCATCGCGACAGGCAATCTCTGCACAGTCTGCCGAGATTGACGGCGAGAGTGCGGGCGGCGCCGCTGCTCAAATTGGAGATGACGACGAAGAGCGAGGCGGTGAGACGTATCCACAGTACGATCAGCGTCGGGACCAGATTGCGACCGGCCTTTATTCCGGCGGGGACGAGTGCACGGAGGATTGCAGCGGTCATGATGCTGGCCGGGAATGGGCGGAGCAACGCGGCATCACTTCCCCGGACGACTGCGGTGGCAAGTCTTGGAGCTTTGAGGAAGGATGCCGATCCTATGCTGAAGAGCAGCAATCCTCTTCCGGTGATGACGCCGAGGCCGGAGAGGAAGGCGGATAAGAGACGAGACCGCGCCAGATCCGAGCCGGCGCGATCTCGACTGCCGTTCGACGCCAACGGCGGTCAACGGACGTAATGCTCTCCAATGGACGAGCGGGGCAGAGCTATCGCTTTAGGCAAGGAGCCGCACAAGTCTCCTCAACGCCTGGTGCTCGCCAGACCGCAGCCCGTGCTTCCATGCGTTACGGTTGCGCTTTGGGGCGCCTGGATTGGCGCCGCCGTGGATGCGGCACCGCCGCTTGCCTCGCATCGCAGGACATTGGCATTCCGTTCCCCGCCGGGTCTTGGCCAAGCAGCGCGGGGCCGATCGCAGCCGCAGCACCGGGTCCGTATGATTGTTCGGCTCGTTTTCCACCTGCCCCTCCACCATGATTGACGACACCGACGACCGCCTGGCCGCCATGATAGACGTGAACGTGCTCGACCCTGACCGTCTGTTCGCCTCCGCGACGCAGCTTGCCGAGCGCCTCAATCTGCGCAGCCATCGTACGGCTCAGCTTCGTTGCCAGCGTCCCGAACTCCGCCATGGATCGTAGATCGCTCGCCTTCTTGGCACGGCGCATCATCTCCATGGACAGGTCGTGCGTGGCGTACATTTGGACCGCCAGCAGGGCTTCCATCTCGTTTGCGGGCTGAGCGGCCGCAACGACAGCCAGTGCAGCGTTGATCGCCTCCTGTGATAGCGGCTCGTTTCGATCCCGAGCTGCGTTCGCGAGCCAGTTTATACAGGCGTGCGAAAAGTCGCCGCTGCGGGTGCCGAACGTATCTGCGATCTGGATGCCGTGACCGACATAGTCGTTGTGAGGACATGCAATTTCCGTGTGGCCGTTGCGGTCACCGACAGCGACTGACGGCCGCACTTCGCGGTCACGGTGTCGGACCATGGCGTTCAGCATGGCCTGGTCTTCGGCTTTGGTCGGTGTCCGCCCCTCTCCGTTCTCCTGGCCTACAGGCTCGGCGTCATCGTTTCTGTCTATAGTCATCGCTACACCCTTCTGTCTTTTGCCTGCGGGTAGTGGCGGGTAGTCGCGGGTAACTTTTCAGCACCCCTATAAGAAGTGTCACACCTGACAGTTTCTACGCGAGGGCTGGGACAATACCCGCAACTACCCGCGACTACCCGCAGAACTTATCCGGCCTTCACCACTTGCCATGCCCGTTGTTTGGCGTGCGGGTCCTGGCTTGCCACCAGTTTGAAGCCTGCAACGACCCTGCCGGCATAGCTGCCAAGGTATCGACCGAGTCGGCGGGTATCGATATTGCCACGGCCGTCGTCCGCCACGTCGTTCAGCGCCTGTCGCAGGTCGTGGTGCAGGAGGTTCTGGAACGGGTCCATTTGCTGCGTCAGGCCCTTGATGCTGGCCGTGGT